>NZ_CAXBAN010000044.1:0-10246 GCF_963973675.1 uncultured Planktosalinus sp.
TCCTGCAAAACACTGTTGTAATGAGGATGCTGTTTTAGAGAGACCAACCATTAAAGGGCTTTTGGTTTCTTCAAAATAAACGGTCTCTGTTAGCACACTTAAGAGTTCAGATTTAATGGTTGTTGTTAAATTTTCTTCTTCATAATTCTTTATGATTTCCAGTACTTTCATATCAACCAATGGCCTAAATGGCTCCATAATATCATCGGCCAGACAATAGGCATTGTATTTGTTATGGTGATGGATGCCCAGTGTACAGAGTAAACCACTACCGCTTAATGCTCTGGCTACAGCTGCTCTTAAAACGATATAACCGTAATTTAAAAAGGGGTTAGGGTAATCGCCATAGCGTTCTCTCCTAAAATCAAAATCAAAGAGGTGCTTCCAGTAATGTGCTGCTGCGGCACCCTCGCGATTGTCTGTATCACCACTCAATACTTTTGACTCGTGATACTCCATCACTTTATAGTCTCTATTCTTGGTTTTTAATACGCTTGCCTGATGTTTGATTTTAGTTTTTACAGTTTGCTGCCATAATTGTTTTTTGAGAGGGGCAGAGGCATTGATTTGATTTTTGAATACCTCTTGCTGTAGATGGTGGCTGTTAAGATTAAGCAACATACTGCTTGGCATATGCTTTTGGTCACAAAAAATAACTGCTACGTTGTTATCGGTCAATTTTGAGAGGGTAGTAATTGAAATGTAAATCTCTGGGTGCTCTATTACAACAAACCCTACATCTTCTATGGGGATGGTGGTTTCGCGTTGTTCGGTTTTGATGACCAACTGTTCCAATCGGGTATTTATGGATGCTTTATTTCCAAAAAAAAGGGTGCGTTTTAGCATATTTAATTTTTTTAAATATATGTAAAATTATTTAATATGCTGATTTACAGGTTCAATCGTGCGGTAGCGGAGTTTAAATATTGAAGTTTATGAAGGATAATCCCAACGCAATTACGCTATTGCATTTCCCAATTTTTGATTTATTGAAGTAAACAATAAAAATGCAAGACTTCTCAAAATATAAATCGTTGACTTACAAAACGATAAATTAAAAAGAAGCTGTATAGTTCTTTTAGGATTAACAATTATATTTGTATAGTTATTATAGGATTTATTTAATAATCTGTATAGTTATTTCAGGACGGGTCAAAAGTAGGCTGATGTATAGATACTTTATAAATACTCCATAGCAAAAGCCGGAATAAAGCGACCCTTAGCTTCTTTAGAATAATTTTAAATAAATCACTATTCACTAATACAGTGTGAATTAAAGTAAATTTATGTCGGCTATATTTTACTTTATAAATAAATTACTTCAATAATTTAAATTAAAGACTCTGATTAAAGGCTATTTTGATTATTTTAGTATTGAATAAATTCCTTAATACCAATCAACTATGAAATCCATTCAAATTGAAATTAAATGGGCCCTTATATTCACTGTAGTAGCACTTTTGTGGATGGTGCTTGAAAAGCTGGTGGGGCTGCATGACACTTACATTGATTATCACATGTATCTTACCAACTTGTTTGCCATTCCTGCCATTGTGATGATGGTTTTGGCCTTAAAAGACAAAAAGAAACACTTTTATGACGGGGTGATGAGCTATAAACAGGGTTTGAAATCGGGTATTTTGCTTTCTATCTTTATTGCTGTATTGAGTCCGTTGGCACAATGGATAACCACCTATGTCATCACGCCTGAGTATTTTCCTAATGTGATTCAGCGTTCGGTAGAGTTGGGGTATTATGCTACTACCGCAGATGCCGAGGCACAGTTCAACTTTCAAAACTATGCCATACAGGGAGCTTTTGGAGCTGTTGTGATGGGATTCATCACGACGGCCATTGCAATGATTTTTATCAGATCAAAAAATAACTAACGATGCACAGATTAACTGTTTTATAGTTGACAATGACCATTTTTGCCGAAACAGACCGATTGGTTCTAAGAGAACTACTGCTGACTGATGTTGATGGTATTTATGCATTGGATTCAGACCCTGATGTGCATACATATTTGGGCAACAAACCGCTTAAAAATAAAGCGCAAGCCCTGGAGGTTATCAAATACATCAGGCAGCAGTATGAAGACCATGGCATTGGCCGCTGGGCGATGATTGAAAAGGAAACCAACACCTTTCTGGGCTGGACAGGTATAAAGCTTGAAAAAACACCTACCAATAACTACACAAACTATTATGACCTGGGCTACAGGATCATAAAAAAATATTGGGGGAAGGGGTATGCAACAGAAAGTGCTGTGGCCTCTCTGGCTTACGGTTTTCAACAACTCAAGCTAAAAGATATTTATGGTGCGGCACATATTGATAATACTGCTTCCAACAAAGTGTTGACCAAGGTTGGGATGCAGGCATCAGGTGAGTTTCTTTTTGACAATGAACCCCATCATTGGTACCATTTGAATAGAGACCAATGGAAGCGTCAACAAGATTTAATTTAATACCAACAGAATGACACGAAGTGAATCATTGTCAAGGCGCCTTGAGGAAGTTTTACTAAACGGACGTTGGGTTGCCAACACCAACTACAAAGACCAACTGGAAGATTTGAAGAGGAGGGAGGCCGTGTTTCAAATCAATAAACTCAATACAATAGCAGCCCTAACTTTTCACATAAATTATTATCTGGCGGGGATTTTGAACGTATTTAATGGCGGAAAGCTCGAAATAAGGGATGCATACAGCTTTGATATGCCGGACATCACTTCTGAAGCTCAATGGATGGAACTAAAAGAGCAGCTATTTGTTACTTCACTCAGCTTTGTCAAGGCAGTACAGTCCATGACAGATACCCAACTGGATGCCGTGTTTACTGATGAAAAATACGGCAGTTACCAACGGAACATAGAAGGAGTTATTGAACATTGCTATTACCACTTGGGTCAAATCGTACTAATCAATATACTAAGGCAGGCTCAAAGTGAACAATCCTAAGTAAATATTTTACTGCTTAAGGTTATATATTTTGTGTTATTAATAAAATATTTATTGTTTATCAATAAATTATTTTATATTTGTGACATCAATTTTAAAACATAAACAAGGATGTCAAAAACGAATAACCTCGTATTTAAAGGCTTACACATTGTTGCATGGATCATTTTTGTAGGTTTATGCATTGAAGCCGGTGGCTTGCTGGTCAATTTCTTTTACAGTTTGTATGAGCCTGAATTTATTAAAAACCTTTATAATGATTTAGATTTAAGTGCTTTATACGAAGAAAGTAAATGGGCTTTTTTCAACATCTACAGTTTTATTCTGGTCATTTCAGTATTAAAAGCCTATTTATTTTACATACTAATCAAACTGATGCACAAAATGGATTTAGCAAAACCGTTTGATATGTTTGTTTCAAGACAAATTTCACAAATTAGCTATTATACGCTTTCAATAGGTTTCTTAAGTTATTTAGGAAGTCAGGTAGCCAATGGTTTAAAAGATCAAGGGTTTGTTTTTGAGAACGTCCATCATTATTGGGAAGACAGCCAGGCATTTATTTTGATGGGTGCCATACTTTATATTATTGCAACCATTTTTAAAAAAGGGGTTGCTCTACAAAACGAAAACGATTTAACGGTATAAGTTATGGCTATTGTAGTAAATCTTGATGTAATGATGGCCAAACGTAAAATGTCATTGAATGAACTTTCAGAAAAAGTAAACCTGAGCTTATCAAACCTTTCTATATTAAAAACAGGCAAAGCCAAAGCCATTCGCTTCAGTACGCTTGAAGCATTGTGTGAAGCTCTGGATTGTCAACCAGGAGAACTACTTGAATATAGTAAGGATTCGGCTCTATAGTGTATTTGTTTGTATTTATTATATACATTATAATTTATATTATGTAAAATAGTAAAATTGGACTACTACACTATTGTTTCATAAAATTATCAAACGAACAAGATTGGTTTTAATATAGATTTGTAAGTAACTTTAAAACCATATCTCTACATTCTTCGTAAGTCTGTAGTATAAACGGCTACACAAATATACATTTAATCGAAATATTTGACATTTAATCTATTAGCCAGATTGATTTTGTATCTTTGGTATCCCTGAATCACAAACTTATGAAACCTATAACACTATGTAGCTTTATGGCTATAGTGTTAATTCTTCAAGTAAGCTTAAGTGCAGCTCAGGTCGGAATTAACACTACTACACCAAGAACCACTCTTGAAGTGGCGGGCTCTATGTTGATTTCAAACGACTTGGAAATTGGTGTTATTGAGACCATGGATGACCACGATAACTCCACCTTTCTCATTCAGGATGCTTCTAACGATATTAAAACCCTTGATGTGAGCAACCCTACAGGAGCTGCATTGGGATATATTCAGGAATATGTAATTAATAATGCAAATCTTGACTGGGTATTAAACTTTGACACTCAGATTGATGCAGATGATTTTGATGTGATTAGTATTTCTGCCTATTATGATACTGAATTAGCATTAACCAACAATCTTGATAAGTTTAGTTTGCCCTATACTGCTGCTTTTGTTCAAAACGGTACATGGAGAATTATTGCCGATTTCCCTGCAGCTCAAAATTTGGATACCAATGAAACGGGAACCTGGATTATAACAACCTTAATATTTTCAAAAGATTTATCAAAACAATTTGGTGAGATTGAAGTCCCCATGAACAATCAAACCACTGAAACTGCTATTAACCCCATTATTGACTAAAATAACCTGCTTATGCTTTGTAAAACTAGTATGCCCTTTTTTTTCTTTACTTTGTTGTGTGTAACTTTAAATGCACAAGTTGGTATTGGTACTTTAGAACCCGAGGCAGATTTACACGTTGCCGGTGATTTACTGGTACAGGAAAACTTCAACATCAAGCCCCTCCCCGCTGCAACTTCTTTGGATGAAGACTTTAAACTTGTTAGCAGGCTTACAAACTCTACTCCTGTTGGTGAAATTAAGGTTTTGGATGTAGACTCTCTCACAGTAGCTCCAATCAATGTTGTTAATTATGAATTTACGAATGTTTCTGGAGATAATCTAACCGATGTTAACCTGCAATACAGCGCAAATAACTTTGTTGTAGGTGTTGCAAATTTCCGTCAGGTTGGTGGTGCTATAGAAAAACAAATTGTTGACGGGGATCGCTCGATTGGTACTTTTGTAATACGTACTTTTATAAGCAATAACCGATGGCATTTAGAGATAAAAAACAGAGACTTAGATTTGATAAATGGTAGTTCATTGACATACTATGTGACCTTGATTGTGTATGACAAATCCTATTACCGAAACATGCCACCAATTGTAACCAACCTCAATGGTAACAATACCGGAACAGCCTCATCAGTGCCTGACTTATACTAAAAAAATTCAATCATGAAAAAACTACTACCTTTCATTCTTTTATGTTTTACTTATTCAGTCGCAGCACAAGTGGGCATCAATACTCAAACCCCACAAGCGGAACTGGATGTTCAGGGAAATGTGAAAATTGACACCAAACTCTACTTAGAAAGCCCGGGTAATTCAACCCAGATAAGAGGTTCAAAATTGCTGATTCAAAAAGTAGATGGTGAAATCATTGAATATGATATTCAACAAAGTAAATATGGACCCATAAACTATGCCCAGTTTATTTTTAGGGAAACTGCTACACATGGATTGCAGGATTATGATACTAAAATAAGTACAGAAGACTATATAGTAACAGTTCAGGGGTATTATTTTACTGCAGAAAACAACAATACCAATGTGTTGCTTAAGAGTAATGTGAATGAAGATTATATAGAAGGTTATCAGTTTTATGCATATCCAAATATTGCAACCAACACTTGGTTTTTAAGGGCTTTTGTAAACAACTCAACCTTTAGAAGTGGTACAGGTTATAATGAAAACCCTGTTGATATTTTTTTAAATATTGTCATTTATCGCAAAGGTTTTATAGCGAAAAGCCTCAATGCCATTTCAGTGAATATGAACAATTCAGAAACAGGAACAGCCCCTCTACCCGGAGGCTTTCCTGATATTGATTAAAAAAGAGCTGAATAAGCTTCTAGTATCTAACGTACTCTGAAGCATTGCTTTAATACGTTTGAGGAAGGGTTGATTATTTGAATTTATTAAAACTGAAACTTTGCCCTGCGACAGTAATGTCAATCTGCGCTTTGTTATGTGGCATTGTTACAATGGTCATTCCATCTCTGTACTGCATACTTTTTGTTTCTCCTTTTTCCATCATTACTCCGTGCATATCAGTTACAAGCCTTAAGTTATCTTCTTTTAAACGCTCAAATTGTGTTTCATTTTTAAAAAGAACCAACTCACTGAATGATGTTCCTTCCAAATCAAAACCGGCATCAGGCTGCGTAACTTGTGCTATTCCGATAACTTTGCCGTCGGAATATACAGCTCCACTACCTGCAACTCCATCTTTGGCATACGTACCTTCTTTTAAATCAGGAAATATGACATACGCGTATGCTTTTAGCATTAAGTCAGCCAACTCAGGATTACTTTTAATAAAAGTGGTTTTAACTTCCTGTGAAGCGCTTATTATTTTTAACTCTTCTTTGCTTTGTCCTGTAGTCAGGTTTGTGAAAAACAAAACTGTAAGGGCTATAAAAAGGGTTTTAAATTCTTTGTTGAAAGTTTTCATAATTTTTAAATATTTGGTTACCAACATAATATAACAAAACAGATGCTTAAAATATGTTAAGCATCTGTTATTTTTAACAAAGGAGGAAAACTTATTACCTAAGAATATTATGCGGTTTTGGTTTTTTCAGTAGGTTCATAATCAATATATCCCTCCTTTCCAGACGTATAAAAAGTTTTTGAATTCCATGGCGTCAAAGCTGCTTTTTGCTCAAAACGTTCTACTAAATCTGGATTAGAAACAAATGGTTTCCCAAAGGCTACCAGGTCTGCATCTCCAGCGGCAATTACAGCATTGCCTTTTTCCCTGTCAAAGTTGGTGTTAATCATTAGTGTACCTCGATAGATTGGCCTGTACCGTTTTGCAATTTCAGTAACTGCATAAGGAACCTTTGAAACGTCATTGAATGGCTCAGACAAGTGTAAATAAGCTAGGTCATAATCGTTTAATTTCCGTATGATATAATCAAAGGTGGGAATGGTTTCCTCATCCATTGTCATACCAAAAATACCATGCAAAGAGGGATTTAACCGAATCCCTACTTTGTTAAGCGAAATTACTTCGCTCACCGCATCCAGTACATCAAAGAGAAAGCGAGCCCTGTTTTCAATAGTACCACCATACGCATCTGTACGGTGGTTTGATGTTGCATTAAAAAACTGATGAAACAAATAGCCATTGGAAGCGTGAATTTCAATACCATCAAATCCGGCAGTTTTAGCATTTTTAGCACCTTGTTTGAACTCCTCAATGGTTTGTTTGATTTCTAGAAGAGTCATAGCCTTGGGGGTAACGGTTTCTTTAAAACCTTCAGGCGTGTAGGATTTACTCTTCGGATTAATGGCTGACGGTGCCCAAGGTAACTCTCCATTGTGAAAATCGGGATGTGACATGCGTCCTACGTGCCAAAGTTGAATAAAAATGCGACCACCGGAATTATGCACTTTTTGGGTTACTTTTTTCCAACCTGCTACTTGTTCGTCAGAATAGATTCCGGGCGTATTGATATATCCAACAGCTCTCTTTGAGACCTGAGAACCTTCTGAAATGAGTAAACCGGCAGAAGCACGTTGTGCATAATACACCCCTTGCAGTTCTTCAGTGGGTACATTTCCTTCATTATTAGCACGGTTGCGGGTCATAGGTGCCATAATCACCCGATTAGGCAAACTTAAGTTGTTACTTTTAAACGGAGTTAATAAGGGTTGATTTCCTTTCATAGTTTTTTCTTTAAAATTAAAATCTTTGAAAGGTATGTGCAATTAAACTTTCGTTAAAAATTAAAAATAAGTTTATGGATTCATTTACGTTAAATCTAAGTCTAAAAAAGAATCTGAACAAAAGAAGTATCTAGAGTATGGATACTATTTTAAAACTGGTATCCTTACAAAAAAATCAAATAAAGTCTACTCAAGGTTTTTGACAACCACCAGTTTAGCGCGAACCCCTGTTGCCAAATTCCACACATTTTCAGTTAATAAGTTTGCGGCATTGTCGTAAATTCTGAATTGTGCTGTATTGGGGCCGGATTTACCTTGGTTGAGGGCTTCAAATTCAATTACGTTTCTACCCTCTTTAAGGTCTATGATAAAGCTTTGAAAGTCTTCTCTAAGGTGAATGGTATGGATAACCGCAACATCATTTACCAAAATTTTTACTTTATCTCCATCAACATATTGATGGTCGCGGCATAGGATCTCAACTGTATTACTTTTAGTACCAAAAGTTCCAAGTAATTGACCTTTATAATATTCTTCTTTAAACTCTTTATCCTTGGTCAACCAGCTTGGTTTGAAATCAAATTTACGGGTCATCAAACCATTATCTGTGGTCATATTCAACTCTTTTTCCTCTTCATCGGCCAAGGGTTTGGGTTTGTTTTCGTTGGAGTTTAAAAAGCTGTTGTTGTTAGAAAGACTTCTACTACGGTTTGTCTTTAAGGGTTCATCAAGCTTATTGGTACTTTGCTGGGCGTTGATAGGCATACCAAAACCACTCTGGTTATCTATTTGCGCTAGCAGAGGTGCTGAAGCTAGAATAATTAAAATTGTTAAGACTGCTCTGACCATTGTTTAATTTTTGTATAAAGACACAAATACCATACCTATTTATTTTGGAATGGTTTACTATCCTTTTTTACGCTTTAAAAAATACTGATCCAAAGAATATTTGCCACTTCCGGTTAGGAAAAGCACTAAATATACAATCATAAAAAACAGTGCTAACTCTTTGTTTTTAAAGGGGTCTGCACCGTGAACGATAAAAAAAGCGACACCCATTGTAAAGAATAACGGAATGGCCGCCAAGCGAGTTCCCAAACCTATTATTATCATTATTGAACAAATCACCTCAGAAAAAACAGTCAATGCAAGGCTGGCCTCCATACCAATCCCAATAGGGTCACCAAATCGAATAGGATTACTGTCAAATAAGTTTATGAGTTTAGGGATTCCGTGTGTTAGCATAAGCCCCCCTACTCCTATTCTTAATAAAAATAGTGCAATATCGGTGTTTTTAAGGTTTAAAATTGTTTTGTAATTGTTACTCATAGTTTCGCGAATTCTATTAAAATGTAAAAATATTTAATATACTATTAAGTACCACATACTTTAACATTCTATTGTTGAAACAGATTTACAAATAAAATGTTAATTATTTGGTTTAGTGCATTCTATATAAAAAAAAATTACGATATTTAAGGTTAAGCAATAAAAGAATTTGTGGCACAATGGAAAAATCACCTCCCCCTGCAGTTAAAGTAAATTTAAGTCGTTTAGAAAAAAAATACAAGCGATTAATAGAACGCGCTTATAACTTGCGTCAGTCTGATGACAGCCTAAGTGATATTTTTTATTTTGAAGCCGAAAAAGTACTTACACAATTGCGGTTACTTCGTTCCAATCTTTTCCCCAACTAAAATTTATCAAAAAGGGTATCCAATAGCAAAGTTTAATATAGGTTTTTCTACATCAAAACTCCATCGTTCCTCTTTAGGCAAGGAAGGTGTTCTTAAAGGAGCTGCCAAATCAAAACGTATTACAAAACTCTGAATATCAATGCGTAGCCCTACACCTGCGCCTATTCCTATTTCGCTCATAAAATCACTTTCAAATTTGCCTCCGGGTACCGATTCATTTTCATCTGTGTTCCAGATATTTCCTGCATCAGCAAATACAGCACCTTTTAAAAAGGGATAAATTGGGAACCGGTATTCAATATTTGCTTCCAGCCGGATGTTTCCGGTGCGGTCAAAATACGGGTTGTCAGTCGTGGCTTCATTGGGTTTAAATGTTCCCGGACCCAATGAACGAATTCGAAAGGCTCTCACACTATAAGGACCTCCTGAAAAGTATTGTTTACTGAAAGGCATTACTTCTGAGTTTCCATATGGGATTCCCAATCCTGCAAAAACACGGGTTGCTATTTTTTGACCTGACCCCAATTTCAAGTGATACCTCACATCCACATCTGCTTTTGCATATTGTGCATATTCGAGACCAAAAAATGTTTTGGAATTTGCTTCTCCTGACTGACCACTAAATAAAGACAGACTGTTTCCGGCAATATCCAGGTTGGAATTAAAATAA
>NZ_CAXBAN010000045.1:0-10197 GCF_963973675.1 uncultured Planktosalinus sp.
ATTAAAAAAAATAAATAAAGAATCATTGCCACTATAAAACCAATACCCTCAGTTAGTGATAGCATGTTATCATTCACTAGAAATAAATAAAGCACTAGTGAAAATAACATCATTACCGGCCAATTATACTTATAAAAATCTCTATCAATAATTATGGGTGAAATTATTGCTGTAAGCCCTAAAACCAATCCAATATTTGCAATATTTGATCCAATGACATTTCCTAATGAGATATCAGAAAAACCTTTAAGTGCAGCTTGTAAACTTACAATTAGTTCAGGCATTGAGGTAGCAAATGAAACTACCGTAAGACCTATGACCATTTTTGATAAATTCAATTTAAACGAAAGCCCCACTGCAGAACGAACCAAATACTCCCCCCCTATCACTAAGAGAGTTAAACCTAGAAGTATAAAAACTATGCTCATTTATTTATTTTTTGCGAAGATACATAAACTGACACCACATAAAAAAGGCACTACAATTAAGCAATGCCTTTTTCTTATAAATTGAATAAAATATAATTTATCCGTTCATCGAAATCAAAAACTCTTCGTTATTTCTGGTTTGTTTTACTCGGTCATAAATGAATTCCATCGCTTCTACTGGGTTCATGTCTGCGAGGTATTTTCTCATTACCCACATACGCTGTAACGTATTTTCTTCTAAAAGTAAATCGTCGCGACGTGTACTTGAAGCATTTAGATCAACTGCTGGGAATATTCTTCGGTTGGCAATTTTTCGATCTAGTTGAAGTTCCATATTTCCAGTACCCTTGAATTCTTCAAAAATCACTTCATCCATTTTTGATCCTGTATCAGTCAGTGCTGTTGCAATGATACTTAACGATCCGCCGTTTTCAATATTTCTTGCAGCACCAAAAAAGCGTTTTGGCTTATGAAGTGCATTGGCATCAACACCACCACTCAATATTTTACCCGATGCAGGTTGAACTGTATTGAATGCTCTTGCCAGACGAGTAATAGAATCTAACAGAATTACAACATCGTGTCCACATTCAACCAAGCGTTTTGCTTTTTCCAAAACAATGTTGGCAACTCTAACGTGTTCATTGGCTTCTTTATCAAATGTAGAAGCGACTACCTCTCCATTTACATTGCGTTGCATATCTGTTACCTCTTCAGGTCTTTCATCAATTAATAAAATCATTTGATATACCTCCGGATGGTTGGCAGCAATTGCATTGGCAATTTCTTTTAGTAATACTGTTTTACCTGTTTTTGGCTGAGAGACTATCATTCCGCGTTGCCCTTTTCCAATAGGTGAAAACAAATCCATTATACGGGTAGAAATGGTGCTTTGTTTTTCTGCTAATTTGAATTTTTCCTGTGGAAACAAAGGTGTTAAATGTTCGAATGCAATGCGATCTCTTACAACATTTGGGTTCAACCCATTAATACGTATAACCTTGATAAGAGGGAAATATTTTTCACCTTCTTTTGGAGGTCTAACCTCGCCCAAAACTGTATCTCCGGTTTTTAAACCAAAAAGGCGGATTTGCGACTGAGAAACATAAATATCGTCAGGAGATGATAAATAATTATAATCACTTGATCTTAAAAAACCATAACCATCCTGCATTATATCAAGCACACCTTCACTTTGAATAATTCCATCAAACTCATAATCAGGTTCTCGATAGCGGTTTCGTTTATCTTTATTTCCTTGTTGATTATTTTGACTTGTGTTACCTTTATTATTAGATCCTTGGTTATCTTGCTGATTTTTGTTGTGCCTTTGGTTTTGACCAGATTTGGAGTCGTTGGAATCCTTTTTAGAATCTGATTTACCGGCATCCCTTTTGTCATTTGAATTGTGTGACTTCTGATTTTGCTTTTTATCCTGACTTTGCTTATTTTCTTGCTTATCCTGCGATTTATTATCTACAGGTTTTTGAGCTGAATTCTGATTTGAGTGCTCTTTTTTTTGGTCTTGTTCTTTATTTGAACTCACAGGATTTGGTTTTGATTTTTTTTGATTTTTATTTTGAGAACGGTTATCCCTTGGCTCCCTTTGCTTTTTTGAAGAATTTGAATCTTGCTGCTTAGTTGGTTTTTGGTTATCGCTTTTCACTTCCTTTACAAGTGGGGCAACAGCTTTTGGATTGGCTGCCTGGTAATCGAGAATTTGATAAACGAGTTCTAGTTTTTTTAAGGATCGGTATTTTGGAACACCTAAAGTTTTAGCAATTTCCTGAAGTTCAGGTAGCTTCTGCTCTTTTAAATCTGAAATTTCAAACATGTATGGTAATGAATTATAAAGTTATAGTACCTTTTTAAATAAATTTTTGAAGATGGTAATTTGATATTATCTGGAAGATAAACAACCGCTATTGAGTGGGTTGTGAATTACTGTTGCAATAATACAACATTATTTTAATTTTTGATAGAATTTTTTTAAAAGAAACATTATTTTTGCTTCACAAACAGGACACAAACCATGATACAACGCATTCAAACATTATATATGCTTTTAGTCGCTTTCATAATGACTGGGCTTTTTGTCTGGTTTCCGGAAGTGAAAAATGAGTCTGGTGACCTTTTATACACCAGAGATGAACCTGTTTTTTTTGCATTGATTTTTATTTCAATAGCTTTGGCAATTATTGCCATTCTAACTTATAAAAGAAGAAAAAGACAATTTGTTTTTAATCGGTTAAACATCTTGTCAAATTTTATTTTACTAGGAGTTTTCGTTTATCGGTCGCTAAGCGTACCCGGAGAAACATTGGTTTCAGAGAAGGGTATTGGGATGTTTCTTCCTATTCTTTCTATCGTTTTACTAGTGATGGCCAACCGGTCTATCATCAAGGATGAGAATCTCGTAAAATCTGTTGACAGATTGCGCTAAACCTGAAATCTTAGTAGTATTAGTGTGAAAGCCCCGGAGAATGCCAACTTTGGGGCTTTTTTTGTTTCAAGTGTTAGGGTTACTATCGCTTAAACTCAATTACTTCCAAGTCTTTTATTTGTTTTTCATCAATAACAAACCGCAACATAGTGCGCACTTTGTGAAAACCATATTTCCCTGCCGCGCCTGGGTTCATAAACAAAAGTTGATTTTTATTATCGTGCATCACTTTTAAAATATGGGAGTGCCCACAAATAAATAGTTTAGGTGGATTTTGATTCATTTCCTTTTTAATTTCCGGGTTGTATCTTCCCGGTGATCCTCCAATATGAGTTATCCAAACATCTACTCCTTCACAATTAAAGCGCTGATGTAAAGGAAATTGCGTCCTTATTTTAGTGTCATCTATATTACCATACACAGCACGCAAGGGTTTTATTTTTTCAATAGCATCTGTCACAGCAAAACTGCCAATATCCCCGGCATGCCAAACTTCATCAGCAAGTGCTGCATATTTTAATATGGATTCGTCTACATGACTATGAGTATCTGAAAGTAAAAGTATTTTTTTCACAATTAATTATAAAGTGGTTTTCTTTATTCAAAATCAGGTTTGTGTATCTTTGCCTGGTTTACAAAAATAGAGGAATCCTTGCGATATTTTATTGAATTAGCATTTAACGGAGAAAATTATCACGGCTGGCAAATACAAGCTGATGCTAATTCTGTACAACAAACTCTGGAAGAGGCCTTAAGTACGCTATTACGCAGTAAAACTGAAATTGTTGGTGCAGGACGTACAGACGCAGGTGTTCACGCCCAACAACTTTTTGCACACTTTGATTCACCTGATGAATTACAAAATGAACAATTTAAGTTTAAACTAAACTCTTTTTTACCTTTTGATATAGCAGTAAAAAACATTTCAAAAGTAAAATTAAATGCTCATGCCCGTTTTGATGCGTTGAGCAGAACCTATGAGTATCATCTTCACACCGTTAAAGATCCATTTTTGGAGGCTTTCAGTTATCGGTTATTTCATGTGCCCGATATAGAAAAAATGAACGAGGCTGCAAAAATTTTATACAACTATACAGATTTTCAATGCTTTTCAAAAACAAAAACCGATGTAAAAACCTATAATTGCATAATAAAGTTTGCTCATTGGAAAAAAGATGGCAACAAACTTATTTTTACTATCACAGCCGATCGTTTTTTAAGAAATATGGTGCGAGCTATTGTTGGAACTCTACTAGAAATAGGGTCCGGTAAAAAAGAAATAAACGCATTACATAAAATTATAGAAAGTAAAAACAGAAGTAATGCCGGAACTTCAGTTCCAGCAAAAGGCTTGTATTTAACCCATATCAGTTACACAAAAGAGATATTTATTTAAACCATGGCAACAACAGGACAAGCATTTGATTTTAAACTATTTAAGCGTTTACTGGGTCAAACTAAACCCTATAGACGCATTTTTTGGTTTGTTGCCATTGCTGCCATCGTCATGTCTGGGCTTGGTGTTTTAAGACCCATACTTCTGCAGTATACAATTGATCAAGCATTTACACCTAAAGATAACGAATTATTAGTGTTTTACATTTCCTTGATGGGTGGAGTACTGCTGCTTGAAGTATTATTTCAATTTGCTTTCATCTACTTTTCAAATTTTTTAGGATTTAATGTTATTAGAGATATTCGCATTAAACTTTTTGATAAAATACTCAATTTTAAAATGAAGTATTTTGATAAAAGTTCAGTTGGAAGACTTACAACACGTGCCGTAAATGATTTGGAAACAATAGCAAGTGTTTTTAGTGAAGGCTTATTTATGATTGCAAGTGATTTATTGAAAATGATTGTGATAACCACCGTAATGCTAGTTACAAGCTGGGAGCTTTCATTGTTGGTTTTTGCTATGCTTCCAATTATTCTGTATGCCACAAGGCTTTTTCAAAAAGCTATGAAAGTAGCCTTTGAAGAGGTACGCAATCAAGTAGCTAACCTTAATTCATTTGTTCAGGAGCGTATCACAGGAATGAAAATAGTTCATCTTTTTACGCGTGAACAAAAAGAGTATGAAAACTTTGAAGTTATAAATGACAAGCATAAAATGGGTTGGATGAAAACCGTTTGGTACAACTCCATCTTTTTTGCAGTTGTAGAAATGTTATCTTCAATTACAATCGGAATTGTTGTTTGGTATGGTGGATTGAAAGCATTAGAACTTGAGGGAATGACCTTGGGTATTATTGTTATGTTTATTGAATTGGTTCAAATGCTTTTTAGGCCTTTACGTCAAATAGCAGACAAGTTTAATACGCTTCAAATGGGAATGGTAGCGGCCAACAGAGTATTTTCAATACTAGATACAGAAGCTTCGATTGAAAACACAGGCACAAAAGATTTTGGTGATATTCGGGGTCAAATTAAATTTGAAAATGTATTCTTCAGTTATGATGATGAAGAAATGGTTATAAAAGGCATTTCGTTTGATGTGCAACCCAACCAGACAGTAGCAATTGTAGGAGCTACCGGAGCCGGAAAATCAACAATCATTAACCTTTTATCTCGCTTTTATGAATTAAAAAGCGGGGCAATATATGTAGATGGAAGAAACATTAAAGAAGTTCCTTTGAGTAAACTCAGAAAAGGAATTGGTGTCGTTTTGCAGGATGTCTTTTTATTTGCAGATACCATAATGAACAACATCACTCTCAACAACCCTGATGTAACTGAAGAGGAAGTCATTCAAGCTGCTAAAGAAATTGGTGTTCATAAATTCATAATGACGTTGCCCGATGGATATAAATATAATGTGAAAGAACGTGGAAGCATGCTCTCTTCAGGACAAAGACAACTTATTGCTTTTTTAAGAGCATATGTAAGTAACCCCGGTATTTTAGTACTTGATGAAGCCACCTCTTCAGTAGATTCTTATTCTGAACAATTAATTCAAAATGCTACTGAAAAAATTACCCGTAACCGTACTTCTATTGTGATCGCACATCGTTTGGCAACTATCAAAAAAGCTGATGTTATTATCGTTATGGAAGCCGGAAAAATAGTGGAAATAGGAAATCATAAAGAATTACTTCAAATTGAAAACGGACATTATCGAAATTTATATGAAGTACAGTTTTCAAAAGAAAAAGTGCTTGAGTAACTCATTGTGACTGTTCAAATTTGAATACTGCAATTTTTTTTTATTTAACGCACCAGTTTTCTGTATTTGATACGTTTTGGCATTAAATCACCTCCAAGACGTTTCTTTTTATTTTCTTCATAATCACTAAAACTTCCCTCAAAGAAATAGACTTCACTATTTCCTTCAAAGGCCAGTATATGCGTACATATTCTGTCAAGAAACCATCTGTCATGAGATATTACTACAGCACATCCGGCAAAGTTTTCCAAACCTTCTTCAAGTGCTCTTAACGTGTTCACATCGAGGTCGTTTGTAGGCTCATCGAGTAAAAGCACGTTTCCTTCTTCTTTAAGTGTCATTGCCAGATGAAGTCGGTTACGCTCGCCTCCCGAAAGTGCTGAAACCTTTTTATTTTGTTCACTTCCTCCAAAATTAAACCTACTTAAATAAGCTCTTGAATTTACTTGCCTACCCCCCATCATAATGAGTTCCTGACTATCACAGAAGTTTTCCCAGATTGATTTGTTAGGGTCAATATTTGAATGGTTTTGATCAACATAAGCAATTTTAACTGTGTCTCCTACTTTAAACTCACCTTTGTCAGGCTGTTCTTCTCCCATAATCATTCTAAAAATGGTTGTTTTTCCGGCTCCATTAGGACCAATTACACCAACTATTCCGGCTTGTGGTAAATTAAAGTTTAGATTGTCATACAATAACTTATCACCATAGGCTTTGCTTACATTGACAGCCTCAATAACATTGGTCCCTAAACGCGGCCCGTTAGGAATGTAAATTTCGAGCTTTTCATCAAGTTGTTTTTGGTCCTGACTCAAGAGTTTGTCATAGTTCTGTAAACGTGCCTTTTGTTTTGTTTGTCTTCCCTTAGGCGCCATTCGCACCCATTCAAGCTCACGTTCCAAAGTTTTTTGCCGCTTGGAGGCCGATTTACTTTCCTGAGCAAGACGTTTGGCTTTTTGGTCTAACCAGGAAGAGTAGTTTCCTTTCCACGGAATTCCTTCACCTCTGTCAAGTTCAAGAATCCATCCCGCAACATTATCTAAAAAGTATCGATCGTGAGTAACGGCGATAACTGTACCCTTATATTGGGCTAGATGGTGTTCCAGCCAGTGAACACTTTCTGCATCAAGGTGGTTTGTTGGCTCATCGAGTAAAAGCACATCGGGTTCTTTCAACAAAAGTCGACATAAAGCAACACGACGGCGTTCTCCACCGGACAATACACCTATTTTTTGATCGCCTTCCGGGGTGCGAAGCGCATCCATTGCAATTTCTAGTTTGGTATCTAATTCCCAGGCATTTGAAGCGTCTATTTTGTCTTGTAATTCTGCCTGGCGGTTCATTAGTTTTTCCATTTTATCAGAATCAGAATAAACCTCCTCCAATCCAAACATATCGTTGATTTTATTGTATTCTTCAAGTATTCCAACCGTTTCGGAAACTCCTTCTTTTACAACTTCCAATACTGTTTTTTCTTCGTCAAGCTGTGGCTCCTGCTCTAAAAAACCCACAGAATATCCCGGTGAGAAAACTACGTCTCCCTGATAGTTTTTATCAACACCAGCGATGATTTTTAATAAGGATGATTTTCCTGAACCGTTTAATCCCAAAATACCAATCTTGGCACCGTAGAAAAAACTAAGGTAAATTTTCTTTAAAACAGGAGATTGTGCGCCAGGATAAGTTTTTGAAACTCCCGACATTGAAAATATTACTTTTTTATCGTCAGACATATTGAATTTATTTTGAATTGGAAATGATATAGAGAAATTTTATAAAAAGATTGAGTTGACATTGAATATTTAAAATTGGTAAAGAATATGATTTAAACGCGCCCTTTCAGCTCATTGAAAACCCAGGCTATGGATAAAAAACCTACGCCGGTTGCTCCAAAGCCCCACCCTGCAACATCATTATACCTGAATACACCCAATGCTATTAAAAGTAGTCCCATTATAACCATAATTAAAGTTGCCCATCCTAAAATGGTATTTTTATTTGTTTTTTTATTCATTTTTATAAATTTTTACAAGCTAAACTTCCTTAAGGAATATTCATCTATTTCATAATTACACAATACAAATATCGGTATTTTAAATGAACTTTCAATTTGAAAAAAATGGATGTTTTTAATCTTGATTTAAACTTATTTGAACAATTTCGTTAAAAAGGAATTTGTATTTTAGCACAAATTAAATTAACACTATGGACATCAACTTCAATAAAAACGAAGATCACAATAAAATGCTAGTTTCAGATTTAAGAAAGCGTCTTTCTAAAGTCAAGTTGGGTGGTGGAGAACAAAGCATTGAAAAACACAAGGCAAAAGGTAAAATGACAGCTCGTGAACGCATAAAATACCTACTGGATGAAAAAAAACCAAGCATTGAAATTGGAGCATTTGCAGGAGAAGATATGTATGAAGAGCATGGAGGTTGTCCAAGTGGAGGTGTTGTTGTAAAAATGGGTTATGTAAATGGTAAACAATGTATTGTGGTTGCCAATGATGCAACTGTAAAAGCAGGGGCATGGTTTCCTATAACAGGAAAAAAGAATTTAAGAGCGCAGGAGATTTCCATTGAAAATAAATTACCAATTATTTATTTAGTTGACAGCGCCGGTGTTTATTTACCAATGCAAGATGAAATTTTTCCCGATAAGGAACACTTTGGACGGATTTTTAGAAACAATGCAGTAATGAGCAGTTTGGGTATCACTCAAATTTCAGCAGTTATGGGCAGTTGTGTTGCTGGTGGAGCGTACCTTCCTATTATGAGTGATGAAGCACTTATCGTAGACAAAACAGGAAGTATCTTTCTTGCCGGCAGCTACTTAGTAAAGGCAGCCATTGGAGAAGATATAGATAATGAAACTCTGGGCGGAGCATCAACACATTGCGAAATCAGTGGCGTGACAGATTATAAATCAAAAGACGACAAAGATGCGCTGGATACCATCAAAAATATAATGGGAAAAATTGGTGATTTTGATAAAGCCGGCTTCAACAGGATTAAAACTGCAAAACCCAAAGAACCCCAGGAAGATATCTTTGGAATTGTCCCCCGGTCAAGAGCAGATCAATATGATATGCTTGAAATCATTAAAAGGTTGGTTGACAACTCTGAATTTGATGAGTACAAGGAAGGGTATGGTAAAACAATCCTTACAGGCTATGCACGCATTGATGGCTGGGCTGTTGGAATTGTTGCCAATCAGCGAAAACTGGTAAAAACCAAAAAAGGTGAAATGCAGTTTGGAGGCGTAATTTACAGCGACAGTGCCGACAAAGCAACACGTTTTATAGCCAATTGCAATCAAAAGAAGATTCCGTTGGTGTTTCTGCAGGACGTAACAGGATTTATGGTGGGCAGTAAAAGTGAACATGGAGGTATTATTAAAGATGGTGCTAAAATGGTAAATGCAGTTAGTAATTCTGTAGTTCCAAAATTTACGATTGTGATTGGCAACTCATATGGAGCCGGTAATTATGCAATGTGTGGAAAAGCCTATGACCCAAGACTCATTGTTGCCTGGCCAAGTGCTGAGCTTGCCGTAATGAGTGGTAATAGTGCCGCAAAAGTATTGTTACAAATTGAAACCGCATCATTAAAAAAGAAGGGTGAAAAAATAACTCCCGAAGTTGAAAAAGAACTTTATGATAGAATCAAAGCCCGCTATGATGAGCAAATATCTCCCTATTATGCTGCAGCAAGAATTTGGACCGATGCGATCATCAATCCATTAGACACCAGAACCTGGATAAGTATGGGAATTGAAGCAGCCAATCACGCTCCAATTGAAAAACCTTTCAACCTTGGGGTAATTCAAACATAAATTAATAGAGTTTAGAACCTTGTAAAAAAATAGTCTAAAATGGAAAAGAACTTTTACACAATTCCTCAAGATTCTAAAATTGGTCATGTTCATTTAAAGGTAAGTGATTTAAAAGAATCACTTACCTTTTATACAGGTTTACTTGGTTTTAAGCTCAAACAAAAGTTTGGCGAAGAGGCTGCATTCATAGCAGCCGGTAATTATCATCATCATATTGGATTAAACACCTGGCAAAGTAAAAATGGACCCCAACCGCCAAAAAACAGTGTGGGTCTTTTTCATACAGCAATTATTTATCCCACCCGAAAAGATTTGGCAAAAAT
>NZ_CAXBAN010000046.1:0-10049 GCF_963973675.1 uncultured Planktosalinus sp.
CCTCAACTCCTACACGATAACTTTCACCACTGGTGGTGCGTAAAGGTGCACCCACATCGTTCAATTCTCCTGAAAGCACCAGCTGGTCTTTGTAATCCATATAAAACAGGTTGGTGTTTACGTTGACTCTTTCGGAAGAAAATCGCCAGCCTAGTTCAAAATCGTCTAGTTTCTCCGGGGTACTGATGCCTTCTTCAAAGTCGTTTCTGGTGGGTTCACGGTGGGCTCTTCCGTAAGAAAAATACAACTGGTTAGCGGGGCTTAAGGTATAGCTCAAACCCGCTTTTGGATTAAAAAAACGAAAGCTTTCGTTTATATCAATTGGAACAATATCTGAAGTAATTCCGGCGGTTTTGTAATCAATAAACCTTCCTTGTAAATCGCCATAGGCTTGCCATTGGGCATTGATTTTGTAAGTGGCTTTTGAGAACATAGTAAACTCGCGTTTGGTTGCATCGCTGAAGTAATACTTGTCTCTGATTTCGGATCCGGCGGCATATTGCGCCCAGATGATTTCTCCAAAGTGATCGCCTTCGTACAAGCTGTAAAACAATCCTGAGGTTATTTCAAGTTTTTCCTTTTTATAAGTGGTATTGGCATTGATGACATAATAATCATTGTCCAGCCAGCGACGGCGAATGAGGTCCATTTCATTAACAATTTCACCTTCCACTTCAATGGTTTCTAGACCATAAAAATCAAACGGATCGTCTTCACGGTATTGTTCAAAGAAACCTCTTCCGTAAGTATAGTTTAGCCCGAGATTTGTTGACCAGAAGTTGTTCCAGCGCTGGTTCCAGTGCAGTTGGTAATGATCCTGTTTGTAATCGTCCACTTCGTTGTCATAAAACTTTACATTGCCGTTGGCATCAGTGTACATACCTGCAGGGTTAAATGTTCTGTCTTCTTCCAGAGTTTCGGCATCAATGCCAAACCAACTTTGGTATGTCACCTCGTGTCCGCCAAAAGTAATGGTTTTGATTAAGGTGTTGTCACCCACAAAAGAGCCCTGAAGAAAATAGGATTTCAAATCAGACGAGGCGCGGTCGATATATCCATCTGAAGCAATAGCAGAAAGTCTTCCGGCGATTTCTATCTTATTTTGTAAAAGGCCGCTGCTGAATTTTAGGTTGTGCCTGCGGGTGTTAAAACTACCAAAGCTGTTTGATATTTCGGCACTTGCTTTTTTGGAAACCGCATCGGTCAGAAGGTTTAAACTAGCGCCAAATGCTCCTGAGCCGTTGGTAGAACTTCCCACACCACGTTGTAACTGTAGGTTTTCAATGGAAGACGCAAAATCGGGCAAGTTAACCCAAAAGCTTCCCTGACTTTCAGAATCGTTGAAAGGGATACCGTTGAGAGTTACGTTTACGCGTGAAGCGTCACTACCTCTCACGCGGATATACGTATAACCCACACCGGCACCTGCATCACTGGTACTCACCACCGATGGCAGATAATTTAGTAAAATGGGGATATCTTGTCCCAGGTTGCGTTTTTCAAGTTCCTTTTTGTTAACGTTGGAATGGGTGATGGGTGAATCGGCATCCACTCTTACTGATTTGATAAGCACTTCGTCCAGAATTTGGGGTTTAAGAAGTGTGTCGTTATCTTGTTGGGCGAGGAGTGTTGTTGTTATTGCTGTTAAACAGGTGGTTAAAAATAGGCTCCTGATTATGGAGTTTTGTTGACGGGATTCCCGCGTTCGCGGGAATTTGAATAAAGTTTTCATTCGTAAAAGATTTATTACGAATAAAAGGGGCAATTATTCTTTGGTTAAAAATGGTTAATAAAACTGTATAAAAAAACCCTGAATAAAACGCTCGAGCCGAATTATTAAGGGGGTTAACACACAGTTGAAGCACTTTGCTTCTGTCCCTTGGCAGCATTACCCGCCCAGGTTCATTGGGTATAATCTCAGCCAGATGATGAAACAAGTTCAGCATGCAGCACCCCTTTGAGATGGGGCAAAGTTACTAGTTATTTATCAAATTTTGGTGGTTTTCGGTTTGCTTTTTTTAGAGCTGTATTTTTTTTTGATTTCAGGCGTTTTTCGATTGCTCCTTTGGAGGGTTTTGATTTTTTTCTTGCTTTTTTTACTTTTAGGTTTTCTTTAATAAGGTCTAGAAACCGTTCAATTACTATGGCTTTATTTTTATGCTGACTGCGGCTTTCGCTACAACTTAAAAGCAGAACACCCTCTTTGGTTAAGCGTGAAGCCAATTTTTGTCCTAGTCGTTCCTTTTCCTCTTCTGAAAGTGCCCGAGAATTTTGCAAATCAAAACTCAGCTCAATTCTAGACGACGCTTTATTGACGTGTTGCCCACCGGCACCGCTACTGCGAGTGGCTTTGAATGTGAGTTCATTGAGAGCTAAATCGGTTTGCATTTAAATAACTTGATGTGTTTCTTTTAGTAAATCATTGACTGTTTTTACCGGGTTGAATGTTTCCAAAGGCACTTCCACAAACAAGCTCGTCCAATCTGCCATACTTCCGTTCCACAAGCCTGGCAACTCGAGCGCTTTGATGGGTTTACCCTCATGACTTTTTTGAGAGATAAAGCCGGTTTCAGGGTTGACAAACTGTGTGAGATCAAACTTTTCACCTTTATAGTTTTTAAGCCCACACACTAGGTCCACCGGATTAAAGTGAGTCGCTTCATTTATAATGTTCAATTGGTGAGTATCGTTTTTATCAACTTGTGAAAGCTCCACAATCTGTAATGAAATACTTCCATTTTTATTTTTAACCCAAAAAGGTCCACCTCCGGGAGCACCTGTATTTTGTACCATACCACAGACTCTTATAGGCCGATTGAGTAGTTTTTTTGCATCCTCAATTGTTTCGGGCAAGCTTTTAAAGTTCAATTCTGAAGCCATATAGCCTCTGATGTGCTTCAACAAGTCTGTTTTATTAAAATCTTTATCAATACTTTTTAAATAGTTAAAAATATTTTTTTGAATTTCAAGCAATTTTCCGGCAAGAACTTTTTTGTATTTTGCAATGTTTTCAAGCTGTTCTTCGGTCACTACATTGTCAATGTTTTTAATAAAAACAAGGTCTGCTTCCAACTCATTGAGGTTTTCAATTAGTGCTCCGTGTCCTGCAGGTCTGAAGTGCAGGTTTTTATTAGAGTCACGGAAAGGTTTATTTTTTAAGGTTACAGCTAACGTATCTGTACCTTGTTTTTGAAATGAATAAGAGATGTTTAAACTACATTTGGTTTTGCGTTCTATTCGAGTTTTTACTTTGAGAAACTCCTTTTTAAAGTGTTCAACATTTGCTTCAGAAAAAGTAAAATGGATGTAACATTGTCCTTGAGTTACTGTATAATAGCCGGCTTCCAATAATTGTTCTTCAAAAGCAGTAGTGCTATTTTTTTTGTATTTATGAAACGGAATCAGGCCCTTAGGAAGAATACTAAAATTTAATCCGTCTTCTTCCAGCAGGGTTTTTACCAGTAGGTGTATTCGTTTTCCTTTTTTAAAGAATTTATAACGGGGATAGTGTTTTCTAATTTTTTTCCGTAATTTTTTTGTAAAAGCAAAGTGCGGAAGCCCTTTTAAGAACTCCTCCAGCAGTTGGGTGTCATTTTCGGCTAGATAGGTGTTTAGTTTTTGTTCGTCAGGGTTATATGTTTCGAGAAAATGATGAAGGTGTTTGAACATTCTTGTAGCAGCACCTGAAGCAGGTACAAATTTAAGGATGGTTAAATTATCCATCTTTTTTTCATACAGCTCTATAAGGTGATCTTTATCTTTTTCTGAAAGGCAACATATTCCATTTGAGTGGGTAGCTGAGCTAATTAACTGAACAAAGGGAATGCCGTTTTCAAAGCGTTTCAGGTCATTAAGAATTTTTTCTTCTGATAGACCGTGTTGTTGGATTTGTGCAATATCTTTTTTGGTAAATTTCATTTTTTTAAAAGCTTTTCTACTTCATCGGTGGCTTTTTTCAAACGTCGGGCATAACTGCCTTTTAAAACTATATAATTTATATTTTGTTGTTTCAACTCTTTTTCAAATAGATTAAACATTTGTTCTCTTTCTTCGGGTTTATCTCTAAGGTCATCAGCTTCCCAAGGGGTGTCGATGTAGAGCAAAAAGTATAGGTCAAATTTATCATTTTGCGCCTGAAATTTGATTTCTTCTGGGCAATAACCTTGGTAATACACTTCTGAATAAACTTTGAGTTGTAATAAATTAGTGTCATAAAACACAATTTCTTTTGCATTTTTTTCGGCAAAAGCTTCGTTTTGAAGTTGTCCTTCTGCAATAGGAATCAAGTCGTTTTTTTGGCAAATTTCTTTATTGTGATCCCATTTTTTTTGAAGGTAGCTTCTCATGTATTCAGGAGCCCAGGAGGTGTTGAACTTTTTAGCAAGATCCTGAGAAAGTGTAGTTTTTCCTGTAGACTCCGGCCCAAAAAAAACAACTTTTATGAGGTTTTTGCCTGTAGATTGGGGTTGTTGATTATTTTTTTCCATTCCAGGTAGCCGTAAATAGCAATTAGTGTAAAAATCAGATATTGAAACGATGTAAAGGTATAACCTTTATAGAAATATAGTGGTATGGAGATGAGGTCGCCCACAATCCAATAAAGCCAGTTTTCAATTTTCTTTTTAGCCATAAGCCACATCCCCACAAAAAATATGGCGGTTGTAAGTGTATCAACATAGGCCACCCAGTCGTTCCATTTTTCAAACAGCTGGTAAACAATAAAAACAAAAACCATTCCTGCAAGGAATAGGATGACTGACTGAAGCTTTTCTTTTTTTGATGTAGCAGTTATGGGTGTAAAGTGTTTAGCATCAACTTTTCGGGTCCAGATATACCAACCGTAGACACTCATTGAAAAATAGTAGGCATTGATGAGCATATCACCTATAAGGCCCCATTGGTAGAGTAAATACACAAAAATAAAGGTGCTAATAATACCCGTAGGAAACACCAAAATATTGTCTTTTTTTGCATACCAAACTGAGAGTAAACCAAATAAAACCGCGATGATTTCGAGGATGATATACAGAGGGGAATAGTCACTGTACTGACTAAAGAGCCAATCAAAAATGAGGGACATATTCGCTACGGTTTGATTTTACAATTTTTATATACAAGACGCCACGTTCAGTAGCTTCGAGGGCTATTTTCATTTCGTCATAAAGCACGTTCATAACGGAGTCGTAATCGCCATAAACTTGGGTGCTTAAGGGGTTTTCTAAAACCTTCAGCCCTGAGTTTCGCAATTTTTTTATAAAATCAATAATGGGTTGTTCATAAGTGTCCTGAAGAGGTGAAAGGGTGAGTTCAACTGAAATTTCCATAAAATAAAGTAGTATTTTTTAATAGTTAGTCATTTTCAAATACGTGCAATTTGGCACCCATTCCATAGTTATCATATCCGTTTCTGAGTAGTTCAGAATTTGGGTTGTAATCATAATTAAAGGCTTGCCATTTTTTGTCGTTGAAAAAAATGCGTCTTACCTTGGTTTGTTTTCCACTAAGCTTGTTTGTTAAAGGCAATAGAGGTCTGAAAGAAACAGCTATTTTTTCAATACCTCTTTTGGTTTTGTATTCATTGTAGGTTTTTGTTTGAATGAGTTTTCCATTACTGTCAGTGGGCCCTAGCACTTGTATAGAAACAAATATTCCATTTTGCGGGATGAAGATATTTTTATTTGTAAGATCGAGTTCATAGACTTCTTTTTTTTCTTTTTCTGTAACTGTGAAAATAACGTTTCCAAAAGATATTTCCTTATCGGGTAATCCGTTATTGTTTTCATAAAACTTAACTCGCATTAAGGTCGAAAATTTCCTAACGGAAATCTTTTTGCCCGCAACCTCTTCTTTAACATTGATTGGCATCAATAATGTTGCAATTTTTGTGGGTTTATTTTCTATTCTGTGAAATAAAACTGCTATTTCACTTTCAACGGTTTGCAGCCATGAATTGTGATAATTGTTATGTGATATAGGCTCTACTTCCCTTTTCTTAAATTTCCCATCAGGCAATTTTGAAATTATAATTTCTTTTAATTGGTCAATTTTTGGAGGAAGGGCATACGCGTTTTCAATTGTTTCAGTTATGATGATGATTTCATCATAGCCTAAAGCTGAGACAAATAGCGTGTCTACATCGGGGTAGCGCTTTTTTTGGTATAAAAATTCACCGTCAGCATTGGCATAAGAGCCGAGTCCATTTCCAAAGGAGATGGTAGCAAAAGATACCGGTTCGTTTGTCTCTTCATCAAAAAAGCGAATGGTTTGACCATACATCAAATTAGAAATTGCAAGAATAAAGAATGTAAAATAAACTTTCATTTATGAGTTCTTTTTTTCAAGATACAAATAATTTTTTTTCAAATGCAGTTCCTATAACAACCATGTCAGCTCCCGTTTTAAAAACTTCTTCCAGTTCGCTGGCAGAACGAATACCGCCTCCTACAATCAGTGGTATATTTATGGCTTTAGAAACTGAAGCGATAATTTGGTTTGAAACCCTATATTTGGCACCACTTCCTGCTTCCAGATACACCATTTTTTTGCCGGAATATTGTCCGGCCAAGGCGGTATGGGTAATTTTTTTAAGATTGTTTTGAGGGATGGGTTTGGTGTTGCTTACACGTTCTACAGCACTTTTTATGCCCCCGTCAATCAAAATATAGGCTGTTGGAATGATTTCCAGATTACATTGCTGAAGTACTTCAACAGCTCTTATTTGTTGATTGATCAGGTATTCAGGATTGTCACCTGAAAGTAAACTTAGAAAAAGCAGTGCATCTGCTTGGTTGGTGATTTGTTCTGCATCTCCCGGAAAAAGTACCAGCGGAAGCTTAGAAAGTTGTCTCAATGCATACACCGTTTTTTTGGTTTGTAACTTTGTTGCTGTACTTCCACCCACAAAAAGATGAGTGGTGGTTGTGGGGATTTGATTTAGAAATTGATGTGTGTTTTTAAGATCAAAATTTTCAGGATCGATTAAAACAGCCAATAGTTTTGTTCCTTTTTCTTTCGCGTTTACTATTGATTTATATAGAGAGCTCATCAGGCAAAGGGATTAACAAAGAGCATAGGCACAGGTAAACTGTTCAAACTCAAAAAAGTGAACTTGGTATGAGTTGATTGTCCCATTGAATATTATTTCAGCAGTGGTTTCAAGGTCATCAAATTGAAAATCCTTCACGTCAATATGATGTAAAAAGCTTACTCCTTTGTTTGCGTATAATTTGTAAAGCGCTTCTTTGGCACACCAAACTATAGTTAGTTTTTGTATGATAGCTTGGTCGTTTGCGAGTGTTCTGTATTCTTTTAAAGGGGTAAATTTATTTGCAATACGTAATATTTTATCACGTTGTTTTTCGATGTCAATTCCAACTTCATTTTTGCTGATAATAATTCCTGAAAATTCATGAGAATGTGTAATTGATATACAAGTTCCATCTTTTAAATCTGGCTTTCCATCTTCGTTATATATCAGGTCGATATCTGTATACCCGGCCTTCTTCAGTAAATGCCGTACACTCAAAAAGCCTCTTTTATGAATGTCTGAAAGCATTTTTGAAATCCTGAAACGGCTGTTTTCTGTAAGTTGAATTTCTTTTAAGAGTTCTTCAGAAGATTCTTCAATCTTCCAAATGAGCACTTTAGTTTGTGGGTTTATTGTTATTGTTTTGTAAAGAGGCATAGGTTTTAGCAGATAATCTGTATTTTTGTATTCTTAAAAATTCATATTATACAAATATAACATTATGAGTACTAAAACTGTGCCTTATACGGCTTATAAAGTAAAAGATATTTCTCTGGCTGCTTGGGGAAGAAAAGAAATTGAATTGGCTGAAGCAGAAATGCCGGGTTTAATGTCTTTGAGGGAAGAGTTTAAAAATGAGCAACCCTTGAAAGGTGCCCGCATTGCAGGATGTCTGCATATGACGATTCAAACAGCTGTGTTGATTGAAACATTAATAGCTTTGGGCGCTGAAGTAACCTGGAGCTCTTGCAACATTTTCTCTACTCAGGATCAAGCTGCAGCAGCGATTGCAGCTGCCGGAATCCCGGTTTATGCCTGGAAAGGAATGAACGAAGAAGAATTTAACTGGTGTATTGAGCAAACCTTGTTTTTTGGTGAAGACCGCAAGCCTTTAAATATGATACTTGATGATGGGGGAGACTTGACCAATATGGTTTTAGATAATTATCCAGAACTAGCCACGGGAATTAAAGGGCTTTCAGAAGAAACAACAACAGGTGTGCACCGCTTGTATGAACGCATGAAAAACGGAACTTTACCCATGCCTGCCATCAATGTTAATGACAGTGTTACCAAATCAAAATTTGACAACAAATATGGGTGTCGTGAAAGTGCTGTGGATGCTGTACGTCGTGCAACAGACACTATGTTGGCGGGTAAGCGTGTAGTGATTTGCGGTTATGGAGATGTAGGTAAAGGTACTGCTGCTTCATTCAGGGGAGCAGGTTCTATTGTAACTGTTACTGAAATTGACCCTATTTGTGCACTACAAGCAGCAATGGACGGCTATGAAGTTAAACGTCTTGAAACTGTGGTTGGAAATGCCGATGTTATTTGTACAGCTACCGGAAATAAAGATATTATTCAGGAGCGTCATTTCAGAGCAATGCGTGATAAGGCAATCGTTTGTAATATTGGGCATTTTGATAATGAAATCGATATGGCCTGGTTAAACAATAACTACGGAAACACCAAAGATGAAATCAAACCACAAGTTGATAAATACACTATAGACGGGAAGGACATCGTTGTGCTTGCTGAAGGTCGTTTAGTGAATTTGGGTTGTGCTACAGGTCATCCAAGTTTTGTGATGAGCAATTCATTTACAAACCAAACATTGGCACAAATCGAATTATGGAAAAACACTGATCAGTATGAAAACAAGGTGTACGTTTTACCTAAACATCTTGATGAAAAAGTGGCAAAACTTCATTTGGAGCGTATAGGGGTTGAACTTGAAACTCTGAGGGAAGATCAGGCAAAATATATTGGTGTGACTGTTGAGGGTCCTTTTAAACCGGACTATTACAGGTATTAAAACCAATAATTTACTAACATAAAAAACCCTTTCTGAATTTTCAGAAAGGGTTTTTTTATATTCCAGTTAAAGTAAAAACTATGCTTCAAACGGTTCAATGGAAACGTATGATTTATTGTCTTTCTTTTTTGTGAATTTTACTAATCCGTCCACTTTAGCGTGAAGGGTGTGGTCTTTACCGGCATACACATTCTCACCCGGATTGTGTGCAGTACCTCTTTGTCTTACGATGATGTTCCCGGCAACAGCAGCTTGACCGCCAAAAATCTTAACACCTAGGCGTTTTGATTCTGATTCTCTACCGTTTTTGGAACTACCAACTCCTTTTTTATGTGCCATTGTATATGGTTTTTAAAGTGTTATTAAATTTAGATTAAACAGTTTTTCCGCCGTTTAATTCGTCTTGAAGCTTTTTCAACTCATCCATTTTGCCATCAGCAGCAAGTTTTGCTTGTTGTGGCCAGGTTTCAGGGTCTAAATGCTGAACTTTATTTTCTGAAGCGTCTAAAATTTCTTTGATGGCTTCAGGTTTAGATTTTCCGATTTTTGCAAAAGTATCTAATCCACCAGCTATAAGTGTTTCAGCAGCTTTTGGTCCAACTCCCTCAATAAGGGTTAATTTGTCTCCTTTTTTTGAAGCTGGTTTTTTTGCTGTTTCTTTCTTTTCTGCTTTTGGAGTAGCGGCTTTTGGAGCTGCTGTTTTTTCTTCTTTTTTAGCAGTTTTTTTTGCACCTGTTGATACAATGCTTTCAATAACTATTTCAGTAAGAGATTGACGGTGACCATTTTTCTTTTGGTACCCTTTACGTCTTTTCTTTTTGAAAATAATTACTTTGTCACCTTTCAAATGTCTGGTGATTTTTGCTCCTACCTGAGCTCCTTCTATAGCCGGGGCGCCTAAAGTGATGTTTTCACCTTCTCCTATAAGAAGTACGTTGTCAAAAGTGACAGATGCACCCTCTTCTTCAGATAAACGGTGAACAA
>NZ_CAXBAN010000047.1:0-9996 GCF_963973675.1 uncultured Planktosalinus sp.
ACTACCAGACCAATAAATTGTGTTTTAAAAAAAACAGAACGTTGTGCTTTTAACTTTCTAAGGGTGATATTCCACTTTCCTTATTAGCGAGGGCAAATATACACCCTATTTTAGTTTAGACAAACAAATTTTTTAAAAAATTTAAATTCTTTAAGCGATCTTTTGTCTTTCAACCAAATAGGTGGTCAATATTTTTGAAAACCCGGTGTTGATATCTGCTTCAACATATTTAATCCTGTATTGAGCACACTTTAATTTTAGCTCTTTGAAATATGCAGCCACTGCATTTTCATAATTATCTTTAATGTTATCGGGATAAATGTTTAAGATTTCACCGGTTTCTAAATCCACAAATTTTCTGGGCTTATTGTCATAGTTAAAATGAAGTTCTTTTTCTTTATCGATTGTATGAAATAAAATAACCTCGTGTTTATTATACTTCAGATGTTGTAATGCCTCAAATAGTTTTTCTTCTTCCAGGTCATTTTGAAACATATCTGAAAACAAAAACACCAACGATCTGCGTTTCATTTTTTCTGCAATCAGATGCAAAAACTCATAGGTTTGTGTTTGTTTTTCTTTTGATAATGTCACAACGGCTTGATTGAGTTTGTCCAAAATCATCTGGTGATGGCGTTCGCTGCCTTTTTCTGGGGCATAAAACTCATATTCGTCTGAATAGATACTAACTCCCACAGCATCTCGTTGGCGTTTTAACAAATTCATTATAGCAGCGCTTGCCAATGCAGAAAAGGCTATTTTATTTAGTGAATTGATGTTGAACTCTTTTACATTCGGATAATGCATAGAGGTCGAGTTGTCAATTATTAAATGACATCTTAAATTGGTTTCTTCTTCATACCGCTTGGTAAAAAGTTTGTCGGTTTTTGCGTATAATTTCCAGTCAATGTGTTTTGTACTTTCACCCGAATTATACACTTTATGTTCTGCAAACTCTGATGAAAAACCATGAAACGGACTCTTGTGTAAACCCGAAATAAAGCCTTCCACGACTTGAGTGGCGAGGAGTTCCAGGTTTTTAAACCCTGTTATTTCGTTGATTTGAGTTTGAATGTCCATTTTTTAACATAACCCTTGAAGGGTTTTAAACCCTTCAAGGGTTCAATTTAAATTATTTTATCTACAATACCATAATCCACAGATTCCTTTGCATCCATCCAGTGGTCACGATTAAAATCTTTCATTATTTTTTCTATCTTTTGCCCACAGTTTTCAGCCAGAATTTTTGCACTCAGTTCTTTTGTTTTTAGAATTTCCTGAGCAGTGATTTCAATATCACTTGCGGGACCGCGTGCGCCACCGCTGGGTTGATGAATCATAACCCTGGCGTGCGGCTGGATAAAACGTTTTCCTTTGGTTCCTGCAGAAAGCAAAATGGAACCCATGGATGCAGCAAAACCTGTACAAATGGTTGAAACGTCACTTTTTAAGGATTTCATACAGTCATAAACAGCAAAACCTGATGTTACATACCCACCCGGGCTGTTAATGTATAAATGAATGTCTTTTTTTTCGAGTGCATCGAGATACATCAAGCGGTCAATAACATGCTTAGCCGAGTCATCATCCACCTGTCCCCAGAGAAAAACTTTTCTTTCTTCCAGTAATTTGCTGTCAATTGTGTCCTGAACTTTAATAGGTTTACTCATTGTTTAATTTTTTCTAAAAATAAAAAAAGGTTTAACAACGTGCTAAACCTTTTCATTTTATTTAATATTTATTTATTATAGGAGTGAATCCAAAGCCTCTGCATAAGTTGTTTTTGGAGCAACACCTACTTGGCGTCCCACAACTTCACCATTTTGGAATATCAAAACAGTAGGGATATTTCTCACACCATATTTTGCAGCAAATTCCTGATTAGCGTCTACATCTACTTTGCCAACCACAGCTTTGCCGTCATAGTCTTTACTGATTTCTTCAATGATGGGGCCCACCATTCTACAAGGACCACACCATGCTGCCCAGAAATCTACCATTACGGGTTTGTCACTTTTAAGCACCGTTTCCTCAAACGTTGCATCTGTTATTTCTAATGCCATAATTTTTATTTTTAATAGTTTACAAATTTAGTCAAAATAGTTGCCAAAACTTACAAAATCTAAATCAGTTTTGGTTATAAGCACATCAATTAATATTATCTTAATTTAGTTTGTAGAGAAAACGTTCCTTTTCAAGTGCTTCAATCAGTTCTTGAGAAATATTGACTTTTTGCTTTCTACTACTCAATTGCAACTGAATGTCCTCCTCTGGCTCATAGATGTAAAAATCAAGATTGTGTTTGCCTTTGTGATTTTTTAATAGGTTTTTTAGAGATTCAATGTGAGTGTCAAGAATTTCATCAAGCTTTAGTTGAATCGTGATTTTTTTTGAGTGGTTTTCCAACACATCTTGCAGTAACTGTATGTTGTTGAACTGAATTCGTACATCACTTTTCTCACCAGTATTTTTATTGATCCAGCCTTCTTTGACAAAAACCCTGCAAAACAAAAAACCATTGGGAATTAGAAAATGACGAAACTTGAGATACTCTTCACCAAAAATTCTAAATTCAAATGAATCGCTGTAATCTTCTATCACAAAAGAAGCCCATCCTTTTCCGTTTTTGGAAACCCGATGCTGAACATCTGTAATTACACCACCAAAAATCAACTCTTTGTTGATGAATTGGCCCAACTGATAAAAGTTGGCAATCCTGTTTCTACAGAAGGTGTTCATTTCTGTTTTAAAATCGTCGAGCGGATGGCCTGAAATATAAATGCCTACCACTTCCTTCTCAAGTTTTAATTTTTTCATTGTGCCCCATTCTTCACAAGGAGGTACTACGGGTTCGGGAATCTGGACTTCGCTGGCTTCGCCAAACAAACTTATTTGAGATGAGTTTTCATTTTCTTGAAACTTAGCAGCATAACGCAACACTTTTTCAAGAAAAATAATTCCGTCACCTTCATCGTGTAGATATTGAGCCCTGTGGGTGTCAAAACTGTCAAAACCGCCTGCCAATGCTAAATTTTCAAAAGCTTTCTTGTTTGCCGATCTCAAATCGATGCGTTTTGCCAGGTCAAAAACCGATTTGTATTTACCTTCTTTTCGGTTTTCAACGATGGTGGCAACGGCATTGCCTCCTACTCCTTTCACGGCACCCATTCCAAAACGTACTGCACCCTGATCGTTTACCGTAAACTTATAATAGGATTCATTTACATCAGGACCCAAAACCTGTAAACCCATACGCTTGCACTCCTCCATAAATTTGGTAACTTCTTTGATATCATTCATATTGTTTGAAAGTACGGCTGCCATATATTCTGCGGGGTAATTTGCTTTCAAATAGGCTGTTTGATAGCCAATCCAGGCATAACAGGTAGAGTGGGATTTGTTGAATGCATAACTGGCAAAGGCTTCCCAATCTTTCCATATTTTTTCTAAAGTATCTACGGGATGCCCATTTACTGCTCCACCTTCCAAAAATTTGGGTTTCATTTTTTCAAGCACTGAAAAAATCTTTTTTCCCATTGCTTTTCTCAATACATCGGCATCACCTTTGGTAAACCCCGCTAATTCTTGTGAAAGCAACATCACTTGTTCTTGATATACTGAAATACCATAGGTTTCCTTCAGGTATTTTTCCATTACCGGAAGATCGTATGTGATTTCTTCTTCACCGTTTTTTCTTTTGATAAAACTGGGGATATACTCTATGGGTCCCGGGCGATACAGCGCATTCATAGCAATTAAATCTGCAAAAACCGTGGGTTTCAGGTCCTTCATATATTTCTGCATTCCGGCAGATTCATATTGAAAGGTAGCAACGGTTTCACCGCGTTGAAACAATTCATAAGTTTTTTCATCGTCAAGCGGGAACGTATCCGGATCCAATTCAATGTTTCTTTTTAATTTAATTAACTCAACAGCATCTTTAATAATGGTAAGATTTTTCAATCCCAAAAAGTCCATTTTCAAGAGTCCGGCATTTTCTACAACGGAGTTGTCAAATTGGGTGACATATAAATCAGAATCTTTAGCGGTGGCCACGGGAACATAATTGGTAATGTCACCCGGCGTAATAATGACTCCACAGGCATGGATTCCTGTATTTCTAACGGAACCTTCCAAAATGCGTGCCTGGTTGATTGTTTGTGCCTGGAGGTCGTTGCCTTTTGAAATTGTGATAAGTTCATTTACTTTTTCTAAATCTTCAGCTCTGAAGGCTTGCCGAAGTTCACTTTCGCTATACCCAAATATTTTATGGAGTTTGGTCATTGGAGGCATGAGTTTTGCCAAACGGTCTGCGTCGTTTAATGGCAGATCGAGTACACGTGCAGTATCCCTGATAGCCGATTTTCCACCCATGGTTCCATAAGTAATGATTTGTGCTACCTGATTGGCTCCATATTTTTTAATGACATAATCCATTACTTTACTGCGGCCTTCATCATCAAAGTCTATATCTATATCAGGCATACTCACACGATCGGGATTCAGGAAGCGCTCAAAAAGCAGGTCATACTCTATAGGGTCTATATTGGTAATCCCCAAACAATAGGCCACTGCCGATCCGGCAGCAGAACCTCTTCCGGGACCTACGGAGACTCCCATTCGTCTTGCTTCAGCAATAAAATCCTGAACAATCAAAAAGTATCCCGGGTAGCCGGTATTGGCAATAACATCGAGTTCAAAATCGAGGCGCTCTTTAATTTCAGGGGTGATTTCTGAGTAACGTTTTTTGGCGCCCTCAAAAGTGAGGTGTTTTAAATAGGCATTCTCTCCCAGTTTTCCATCCCTATCTTTTTCCTGAATAAATTCTTCCGGGATGTCAAAGTTGGGTAGTAAAACATTTCGTGCTAGTGTGTAAGTTTCAACTTTATCAATAATTTCTTTGATGTTGAAAATGGCCTCAGGAAGATCTTTAAAAAGGGCTTTCATTTCTTCAGTACTTTTAAAGAAATATTCCTGATTGGGTAGTCCATAGCGATATCCTCTGCCCCGCCCAATGGGTGTTCCTTGTTTCTCGCCGTCTTTTACACAAAGCAAAATGTCGTGTGCGTTGGCATCCTCTTTATTGATATAATAGGTGTTGTTAGTGGCCACAATTTTAACCTTGTGCTTATTGGCGAGTTCTACAAGTACCGGATTAACGCGGTTTTCATCTTCCTGGTTGTGTCGCATCAATTCAATGTAAAGGTCTTCGCCAAATTGATTTTTCCACCATAACAAGGCTTCTTCTGCCTGGTTTTCCCCTACGTTTAGTATTTTTCCGGGTACTTCACCATAAAGACTTCCTGTAAGCACGATGAGGTCTTCCTTGTATTTTTCTACAATTTCCTTATCTATCCTGGGAACATAATAAAATCCTTCTGTATAGGAAATGGAGGCCATCTTTGCCAGATTGTGATAGCCCTTTTTGTTTTTGGCAAGAAAGACTATTTGATAACCGTGGTCTTTGGTGTTTTTATTTAGACGGTCTTCACACACAAAAAACTCACAGCCCACAATTGGCTTGATGGTTTGCGCTTCTTCATATTTTTCTTCTGCTTCTTTCTTTGCTTTTGCATTGTGATTAGCTATGGCCTGTACAAAATGAAATGCTCCCATCATATTTCCTGTGTCAGTTATAGTCAATGCTGGCATATTGTTTTCTGAGGCAGCTTTTACTAAGTCTTGAGTGCTGGAAGTGGATTGAAGAATTGAAAATTGAGAATGATTGTGTAAATGAGCAAAAGAAACCGCTTTTAAATCGGCAATGTTTTGCTTTATATCTTCATGAGAAACATCAACATCAGTTGTTTTGTCAAGTTCTATTCTGATTTTTTCTGAAGCCTTTTTCAGGTTGATGTGTTTGAGGCCTATCAACTTGATGGGTTGTGGATTGGCTTCAGAATAGTTCTCAAAATAGTCAGGTTGAACGTCAAGTTCTTTAGCGGTAAATTCTTTTCTTCTTACCAGTTCCAGAAAGCATCTTGTAGTGGCTTCAACATCGGCAGTGGCGTTGTGTGCTTCAGCAAAGGGTTCGTTAAATAGATACTCGTGCAATTCAGTTAGGGTGGGGAGTTTGAATTTACCGCCCCGGCCGCCGGGTATTTTGCAAAGTTGTGCTGTCTTTTCTGTGCAGGTATCTAAAACCGGAAGTTCTGAGAGCTTGTTTGGGGTTTCCTTTCTATAAAATTCAGCCCCCATTATGTTGATGTCAAAGCCTAGGTTTTGACCTACAATAAATTTGGTTTTGCTTAGGGCTTCATTAAAAAGGGTAAGCATTTCATCGAGTTGAATCCCTTCTTTTTGAGCCAATTCGGTTGAAATACCATGAATTTTTTCGGCATCAAAAGGAATGTTGAATCCGTCGGGTTTTATTAAATAATCCTGACTTTCGATAAGGTTACCCATGGCGTCGTGCAATTGCCAGGCAATTTGAATACAACGAGGCCAGTTGTCTGTATCAGAGATGGGCGCGTTGAAATTTTTAGGTAATCCGGTGGTTTCGGTATCAAAAATCAGGTACATACAACAGGTCTTTTTTCAGAAAATAAGAAGGTTTAAAAATACGAATTCTTCTTCCTGAAATAAAAGTTTAGTTATTAACAATACAGTTTGTTTTATAAAAAAAAGCGTGTTAAAAATAAATTTAACACGCTTGTTAAGAATGTATAATGAGTAAACCTAGTAGGTTATACTAAACGAGCCTTCTGTAATTTCTATATTTTCAGGTTCACCTGTTTGAAATGAAAAAGTACCAGCAATTATATTTAAATCTGTATCGTGTGCGGTAATGTTTATTTCACCCGAATCTGAAGTTAATTGAGTTCCATCCAAGGTATATGTTGCAGTGATTGTTTCGTTGTCAATAGGGTAATTTCCCGGACTTATATCATTTGGAAAACTTAAATTGATTGCATTATTTTGGTTAGCGCCTCTTATTACGATAGTGTTTCCTTCAATGCCGGCTGTAATTATAGAGGGATTAAAATTTTCGCTATCGATTAAAGCTGAAAGTTCCATGGGTTGGTCGTCATCGTCTTCAATGGGTGCGTCAAGGATGGGCACTTTATAAAAATGGCCTTGTTGGGCATTGAGGGTGTCAAGACCATACCGATAAGCATTAAATTTAAAGGTACCGGAAAAAGTATTGTCGGCTGAACTTTCAATGACTACCTCACCATCTCCAAAAGGTCTTGTGGTGTAAATGGAACCTAAAAAGTCTTCAAATATAGCCCTGTTTGTACCATTACCTCCCAAGGTGTATACACCTTCTGTAGACCCACTAAGTGTTATTGTGAGTTTTTCAAGGTCTGTCATTCCCTGAATCACCAATGTGCCATCAGGTCTTAATTGAGCTCTTGCATCCGTGGACTTATAAAACTCATCATTTAAACTGGCCTGCAAAGCCGGCGAGTTATTTTGTACATCTTCACAGCCAATCAGGGCGAAAGCTGCAAATAAAAATAGCATAAAGGTTTTCATAAATTTAAAGTAAAAGGTGTTTCTTTTTAAAACGAAAGAATTTCAGTTTCCTTATATAATTTTACAAACCTAATGAAAAAAAGCATTTATTTAAACTTTTCAATCTTAATTTGCTCTTTTATAAATCTTAAATACAAAAAATATAGTATCTTTGCGCCCTCAATTATAAACCGAGGTCGGGAACCTCAAAAATTAATTTAAAATATGCCTGTAAAAATCAGATTACAAAGACACGGTAAAAAGGGGAAGCCTTTTTACTGGATTGTGGCTGCTGACGCCCGTTCACCAAGAGATGGTAAGTACCTTGAAAAATTAGGAACTTACAATCCAAATGTTAACCCTGCAATAATTGACTTAGACCTTGATGGTTCTGTAAAGTGGCTTCAAAACGGAGCACAACCAACAGACACTGCCAGAGCAATTTTGTCCTACAAAGGGGTGATGATGAAAAAACATTTATTAGGAGGTGTTGCAAAAGGTGCTTTAACCGAAGAACAAGTTGAGGAGAAATTCCAGGCTTGGTTGGAAGAAAAGGCAGGAAGAATTTCTGCTAAAAAAGAAGGACTTTCCAAAGCGGATGCAAAAGCAAAAGCAGAGGCACTTGCTGCTGAAAAAGCAGTGAATGAAAAGCGAATGGCTGCCGCTGCTGAAGCAGAAGCAGAAGCTAATGCAGAAGAAGTAACAGAAGAAGCTGCTGAGGAAACTCAAGAAGCTGCTCCAGAAACTGAAAATACAGTTGAAGAAGCACCAGCTGCAGAAGAGACTCCAAAAGCAGAAGAAACTCCGGCTGAAGAATCAGAAGAAGAGAAAAAAGAAGCTTAATTTATTACTACGATGCAAAAGGAAGAGTGTTTCTACCTGGGTAAAATCGTAAGAAAATATAGCTTCAAAGGGGAAGTTTTAATCAAACTCGATACAGACGAACCCGAATTGTACACAGAATTGGAATCAGTGTTTGTTGACTTTAACAACAACCTGATTCCTTTTTTTATTGAACAAAGCGGATTGCATAAATCAACACTCTTACGCGTGCGATTTGAAGATGTGGATACCGAAGAAAAGGCCGATGAAATCATTGGTTTGGAAGTGTATCTGCCGCTAAGCTTTCTTCCTGAACTGGATGATGATCAGTTTTACTTCCATGAAATCATTGGCTTTACAGCTGAGGATGTCAGTTTTGGGAAAATTGGCATCGTAACCGGAGTGAATGATAGTGCATCTCAGGCCCTGTTTGAAATTGATCGCGACGGAAAGCAAATCCTTATTCCCGTAAATGACGATTTTATCCATAAAGTAGACAAAAAAAATAAAATTCTGCTGTTGAATACCCCCGAAGGATTGATTGATCTGTATCTTTAAACAGCAGTATTAAGATTTGATTGTTAAGTATTAACACTTTTAAATGTTTTATACTCACCGCTCACTACTCACCACTACTAGCTAATATGAGTTTTTCATTTAAACAATTCACAATTAAACAAGACCGTTGCGCTATGAAAGTGGGCACTGATGGGGTATTGCTTGGTAGCTGGACTTCATTGAAAAACAACCCCCAAACCATTTTGGATATTGGAGCAGGAACCGGTTTGATTGCCTTGATGCTTGCGCAACGTAGTGCTGCCGTACAAATCGACGCTATTGAAATTGATGAAGATGCCTATGAGCAGTGTGTAGAGAACTTTGAAAATTCCCAATGGGCAGACCGGCTCTTTTGTTTTCACGCTTCGCTGGATGAATTTGCCGAAGAAATGGAAGGAGAAACGTATGATTTAATCGTTTCCAATCCGCCATTTTTTTTGCCTAATGAAACCGAACTTATTTCTGAAAATCGAAAAAAAGCCCGTTTTTACGACAGCCTTCCCTTTGAAAATTTGGTAAGGTTTGCTTCACAACTACTTTCAAAAAAAGGGGAGTTGGCTGTGGTGATTCCATTTGCTGAAGAAGAAAATGTCCTTGCTTTAGCCAAAGCGAATAAACTACTTCCTTGTCGCATCACAAGAGTTCGTGGCACGGCAACTGCTCCTATAAAACGGAGCCTTCTGCAGTTCTCTTTAACAGAACAAAAGGTGGAAGAAAAAGAACTGACACTTGAAATCTCTCGCCACAAATATACCTCTGAATTTAAAGAGCTGGTTAAAAATTATTATTTGAAGCCTTAAATGGTTAATTTTAAAATGTTTCAGCCTTTATGTCCTATTATGAGAAAAGACGGAAAACTCCGATTTATTAAAGTAGCACACACCATTATTTGGGTGTTTTTTAATGTGGTTGTTTTTTATATGCTGTATGCTGTAATCGTCAACAAAGTCGATTTCTGGTTGTGGGTGGGTTACGGCATAATTTTACTGGAAGGTTTGGTGCTACTTGCATTCAAAATGTTTTGTCCGCTTACGGTTTGGGCGAGGAAGTATTCCAATTCCACCAAGGACAACTTTGATATTTATTTGCCCAATTGGCTTGCCAAACACAACAAACTCATTTATACCTTGATTATGGTGGGGATTATCATTCTTACAA
>NZ_CAXBAN010000048.1:0-9950 GCF_963973675.1 uncultured Planktosalinus sp.
AAACCCCCATAGGTCGCTCAAGCCGATCCAATCCTGTTACATATATCAAAGCCTATGATGATATCAGGAGTTTATTTGCATCACAAAAACTATCAAAAATTCGTAATTTCCAACCCAAACACTTTTCTTTCAATGTAGATGGTGGCCGATGTGAAGTCTGTAAAGGTGAAGGTGAAGTGACCATCGAAATGCAGTTTATGGCCGATGTTCACTTAGAATGTGAAGCCTGCAATGGCAAACGATTTAAAAAGGAAGTGCTCGAAGTGCAGTTTCAGGAAAAAAACATAGATGATATCCTCACAATGACCATCGATGTAGCTATCGATTTTTTTAAACTTCACAACGAAACAAAAGTGTATTCAAAATTAAAACCATTACAAGACGTTGGTTTGGGCTATGTACAGTTAGGTCAAAGCTCCTCAACACTCTCCGGGGGTGAGGCGCAGCGCATTAAACTAGCATCATTTCTTGTAAAAGGTGAAACCAAAGACAAAGTGCTTTTTATTTTTGATGAACCAACTACTGGCCTCCATTTTCACGACATAAAAAAACTACTCAAGTCTTTTGAAGCCCTTATTGATAAAGGACATTCTGTGATTGTAGTTGAACATAACATAGACTTAATCAAATGTGCTGACTTTATCATTGATTTAGGACCTAAAGGGGGTGAAAATGGCGGTGAACTTATATGTGCAGGTACTCCGGAAGAATTAATAAAAAATATTAATTCATTTACAGGTCAATATTTAAGAAAAAAACTTTAGGAAATTTTAAAAAGCATTTTAAAAGACACTATCCAATAATGCGCATTAAATAATGTATTGAGGTTTTAAAAAGAAGTCATCAATTAATTATTCGCTTCCTTGTTGCCAGATTTACTATTAGTTGCTTGGACTTCTTCCTTTTGAAACAATTTAATATAAGCATGCCCTAAAAAATCTATTAAATCTCCGGCTATCATCGCATTAAACCCTTGGTGTTGTGAAGCTAGGTCGCCTGCACTGCCATGTAAATAAACTCCAAAACAAGCAGCTTTCAAAGCATCATAGCCTTGAGCGAGAAGTCCGCAAATAATTCCTGTAAGCACATCTCCACTGCCCGCTGTAGCCATACCGGGGTTTCCTGTAGTATTGATGTACAGGTTATCGTGATATATGGTAATTGTATGCGCTCCTTTTATAACCACGATTCCGTCTATTGTTTTTGAAAGAGCTTTAGTTTTTTCAAGTTTTTCAAAATCATTCTTCCAGTTTCCTACCAATCGTTCTAATTCTCCGGGGTGGGGTGTTAAAACACTATTTTTAGGAATTAATTTCAGTAATTCTTTGTTTGCTGACAAAAGGTTAAGCCCGTCTGCATCAACAACCAAAGGAGTGTTATTACTTTTCAAAAAGGCTTCAAAACCACGTTCAGTGGTTTTATCAGTACCTAAGCCTACTCCCACTCCTATTACATTATAGGCATCAACAACTGTAAATTGTATATGTTTATCTCTTTCTGCATCAGTTATGACCATAGCCTCTGGTACTGCTATTTGTAAGATTTCATAACCGCAGGCAGGAACATAGGCCGTTAACTTTCCAGCACCTGTTCTCAAGCCGGCTTTTACTGCCAAGGTAACAGCACCCATTTTTCCATAACTTCCACCCAAAATAAGTGCATGGCCAAAAGTGCCTTTATGTGAAAACTTATGACGAGTTTGGTACATTTTTTGGGCAGTTTCCCTTGTAATTAGCAAGGCTTTTGTGGGAGTTTCTGTAAGGTATTTTCTATCCAAACCAATGTCAAGCACTTGAATGCTGTTTGAAAAAGGACTTGTTTCCGGTAAAAAAAAGGGCAACTTAGGGGCTTGAAATGTTAATGTCACCGAAGCTTTAATAACTGCTTCCAAATCAGTTGTAGCAGTATCAATAAACATCCCGCTGGGAACATCAACAGCCAGAGTAAACACCTTTGATTGATTGATGTGTAATACTAGCTCCTTGACCCAGGTATCCAAAGGTCGATTCAACCCAATACCAAATAGGGCATCAACCAACAAAGCTTGTGGAGGTATTTCAGGAAAATCAGATGGTGATTTTATAAATTTCGGCCAGTTTTTGGTGGTATTTTTATAACGGTCATAATTAATCAAAAAACACTTTGAGCGATTCTCACTGTAATTGACTATGAAACTGTGAACATCATAGCCCTTGTTGAGTAACATACGTCCTACTGCCAGTCCATCACCTCCATTGTTGCCAATTCCGCAAAATATATAAATAGGCAACTGCTGACCTTTCAATTGATTGTCAATCCACTGAAAAACATAACCAGCAGCACGTTCCATTAAGTCTATGGGGGCAATCCCTTCATTTTCTTCAGTGGTTCGATCTGCTTCTTTTAGTTGCTTAGCTGTAAAAACTTTCATGGGATAACAGGTATTAACCTATAAAATCAATATTTTTTTAGGTATCAAATAATATAAGTGAATTCAAAATGAAGCATAAATCCCAAGTGGAAGAGTTCTACACTTATTCTTTCATCGCTTCAGTAACTGCAGCTGAAAGACGTTTATAAGTTCCGTTTTGTAATCGCTCTCTTATCGTAGAAAAAGCTTCCAAGGTTTGTTGTATATCATCTAAAGTATGAGACGCAGTAGGAATCATGCGCAACAAGATCAACCCCTTAGGAATTACCGGATACACCACTATTGAACAGAATATTTTATAGTTTTCACGTAAGTCTTTGACCAACGCCATCGCTTCGGGGATACTTCCCTGCAAATAAACCGGGGTTACACAGCTTTGAGTAGTACCCAAGTCAAACCCTCTTTCGCGTAAACCGCCTTGTAGAGCATGTACATTATCCCAAAGTTTTTGCTTTAACTCAGGCATAGTACGCAACATCTCTAAACGTTTTAACGCCCCCTCTACCAATACCATTTGCAGTGATTTGGCAAACATTTGTGAACGTAAATTATATTTTAAATAATTAATAATTTCTTCATCAGCAGCGATGAATGCACCCGTACTGGCCATCGATTTGGCAAAAGTGGCAAAATACACGTCTATTCCATCCTGAACACCTTGCTCTTCTCCAGCTCCTGCACCAGTGGTCCCCAAAGTTCCAAAACCATGGGCATCATCTACAAAAAACCGGAAGTTATATTTTTTCTTTAAAGCTACGATTTCTTTCAATTTACCCTGTTCACCTCGCATTCCAAAAACACCTTCTGATATCAGCAGGATACCACCTCCTGTCTTTTCAGCAACTTTGGTAGCACGTTGTAGGTTCTTTTCGATACTATCCATGTCGTTGTGTTTGTAGGTAAATCGTTGTCCTAAATGAAGACGCACACCGTCTATGATACACGCATGTGCATCAACATCATACACAATGACATCATCTTTGGAAACTAGGGCGTCTATAGTAGAAACCATTCCCTGGTAACCAAAGTTAAGTAGGTATGCTGCTTCTTTCTTCACAAAAGCGGCCAACTCATTTTGTAATTTTTCATGTAAATCAGTGTGACCACTCATCATTCGAGCACCCATTGGGTAAGCAGACCCCCACTTCATGGCTGCTTCAGCATCTACTTTTCTTATTTCAGGATGATTGGCTAGGCCCAGGTAATCATTGATGCTCCAGGTGATGACCTCTTCACCTTTAAATTTCATTCGGTTGGAAATCGGCCCTTCTAGTTTTGGGAATACAAAATAACCTTCTGCCTGCTCAGCCCATTTTCCTAAAGGCCCTTTATCTTTGTAGATTTTATCAAATAAATCTCTCATATGTTGTTAGTGAATTTATAGCACAAAATTAATTAATTTAATTGGCTTTACAATTTTTAGAGTAATCATAAATTGATTGAAAACAAAAAAACCACCACAATTTACGTGATGGTTTTCAATTAAAAAAATGTTTTTATCTTATTTGATGTATTCTATCGTTTCCTTTGCTTCAATATGTTGGCTATCAAAAAAGCCTTGTTCATTCATCCAATCGTCACTGTAAACTTTACTCATATAGCGTGAACCGTGATCAGGAAAAATGATTACTACTTTACTGTTTGAATCAAACTCTCCTTGTTCAGCAAGTTGTTTTACACCTTGCATAGCTGCACCGCTGGTATAACCAACAAACAAACCTTCTGTTCGTGCAATTTCACGTGCAGTATGCGCACTGGCTTCATCGGTTACTTTCACAAATTGATCAATTACATCAAAATCAGTAGCGGTCGGGATTAAGTTTTTTCCAAGCCCTTCTATGCGGTAAGGATAAATTTCTTCAGCATCAAACTCTCTGGTTTCATGATATTTTTGTAGCACCGATCCATAAGCATCAATACCTATTACTTTAATTGTTGGGTTTTTAGACTTTAAAAACCTGGCGGCTCCTGAAATTGTGCCCCCTGTACCACTACAGGCTATCAAATGAGTAATTTGCCCTTCGGTTTGTTCCCATATTTCAGGACCAGTTGTATTGAAATGTGCATCAATATTGAGTTCATTAAAATATTGATTGATATATACAGAACCTTTTATTTCTTCATGTAAGCGTTTAGCAACCTGATAATATGAACGTGAATCATCAGCAGAAACATTGGCTGGACAAACATAGACTTTGGCACCCATTGATTTCAACATGTCAATTTTATCTTTTGAAGACTTTGAACTGACCGCCAAAATACACTCATACCCCTTTATCACACTTACCATTGCTATACTAAAACCTGTATTTCCACTGGTGGTTTCTATGATGGTGTCACCGGGCTTTAAAATACCTTTACGCTCGGCTTCTTCAATAATATAAAGTGCTATTCTGTCTTTTGTGGAGTGTCCTGGGTTAAATGCTTCAACTTTTGCTAGGAAAGCTCCGTTCAGGGATTTTGTAATGTTATTTAAGCGAATTAAAGGAGTATTTCCGATGAGCTCTAAAACACTACTATAAGCTTTTAAATCTTGTTTCATAAATTAATATTTGATTAAGAAACAAATGGAGTTTTAATAATTAAAATAACTCCATTACTATTGCAAAACTTTGCAAATTTAAGTTTTTTTTTTCAATTACTCTGTGATTCCCTCTAGGTCTAATAAAAAGGCATAGTCCATAGCAACCTCCTTTAGGGCTTCAAAGCGGCCTGAAGCCCCTCCATGTCCTGCATCCATATTGGTTTTAAACAACAATATATTACTGTCTGTTTTTAGTTCACGTAATTTAGCAACCCATTTTGCAGGTTCCCAATATTGCACTTGTGAATCGTGTAAGCCTGTAGTAACCAATGTATTTGGATAGAACTTTGCTTCAACATTATCATAAGGTGAATAAGATTTCATATAAAAATAATATTCTTCTTCATTGGGATTCCCCCACTCGTCATATTCACCTGTGGTTAAGGGAATGGAGTCGTCCAACATGGTAGTAACAACATCCACAAAAGGAACGGCGGCTACAACTCCGTTATAAAGTTCCGGTGCCATATTCATTACAGCACCAACAAGCAATCCTCCAGCTGAACCTCCCATAGCATATAAATGCTCAGAAGATGTGTAGCCTTCAGCTATAAGGTGTTTTGAAACATCAATAAAATCAGTAAATGTGTTTTTCTTTTTTAATAATTTACCATTTTCATACCAGTCTCTTCCTAAATACTCACCACCCCTGATATGAGCAATGGCAAAAATAAATCCCCTATCAAGCAAACTCAGACGTGTTGTCGAAAAATAAGGGTCTATTGTTGAACCATAAGAACCATAACCATATTGCAACAGCGGATTGCTACTATCTTTTTCAATACCTTTTTTGTACACTATCGATACAGGTACTTTTGTACCATCTGCTGCGGTAGCCCAAATGCGTTCAGAAGTATAATTCTCTTTGTTAAACCCGCCTCCTAGAACTTCCTGTTCTTTCATAATGGTTTGTTCTTGAGTTTTCATATTGAAATCAATCACAGCTGCAGGTTGTGTCAGACCATTATAACCATATCGTAGTATTTCTGTGTCAAACTCTAAATTCTGTGTAGTATATGCTGTATAAGTTTCATTATCAAATGGCAAATAATAAGCGTCACTTCCATCCCAACGCTGAATATGAATTTTATTCAAGCCATTGGAACGTTCACTCACAACCAAATAATCTTTAAACAACTCAAAGTCTTCCAGTAATACATCTTTACGGTGAGGAATCACCTCCTCCCACTTTTCTGAATCAGTTGAGGAGACCGGCGTTTTCATCAACTTAAAATTACTAGCCTGGTCTTTATTAGTTAAAATGTAAAAGTGATCCTCAAAATGGGCAATATTATACTCCACACCTCTTTCTCTAGGGCTAAAAATTTTAAACTCAGCCTTAGGAGTCTCTGCATCCACAGTTCGGAACTCGGTTGTAAGCGTACTGGCAGATCCAATGACAATAAAGGCATCAGATTTGGTTTTATATACAAAGGTTCTGAAGGTTTCGTCTTCTTCGTGAAATACCTCAACATCTTCCCCCGGGTTAGTACCTAAAGTATGTCTGTAAATTTTATCTGATCGCAATGTCTGAGGATCTTTTCGGGTGTAAAAAAGTGTTTTATTGTCATTAGCCCAGGTAGAACCACCTGTGGTCAATTCAATTTTTTGTGGATAAATCTCACCGGTTTCTAGATTTTTAATCTGAATCGTGTAGTTTCTACGGCTAACCGTATCAATGGCAAAGGCAGCCAGTTTGTTATCCTTACTTACATTAATGCCCGCAAGGTGAAAATAAGAATGTCCTGCAGCCATCTCGTTTCCATCAAACATTATTTCTTCTTCCGCATCTAATGAACCCTTTTTTCGGGTAAAAATTGGGTAATCTTTTCCGGTTTCATAACGGGTGATGTAATAATACCCATTATATAAATAAGGTACTGAAGAATCGTCTTCCTTAATTCGAGCCTTCATTTCCTCAAATAAATCCTTTTGAAATTCGGTGGTATGGGAAGTCATTTTTTCATAATAATCATTTTCCCGCTCCAGATAATCTATTACTTCCGGATTCGCTCTATCGTTCATCCAGTAATAATTATCAATTCTTACATCTCCATGGATTTCTAAATGCTTTTCAATTTTTTGGGCAATAGGGGGTGTGGGATTCATTTGTTCGTCTTGTGGTTGTTCTTTTTTACACGAAGTGGCAAAAATAATACATAACAAACAAAGGGAAGTGTAAATTTTCATGAGATTTTAGTTATTTAATAACAAGCTAATTTAATAATTTTGTGCTTCACTTTTAAAAAATTTTTATAATTATGTTTGGAGACCTGATGGGAATGATGGGTAAATTGAAAGAAACCCAAAAAAAAGTTGAAGAAACAAAAAAACGTCTGGATACTGTAATGGTTGACGAAAAAAGCCATGACGGAATGCTGCAAGTCACCCTGACTGCCAACCGTGAAATTAAAAACATTCAAATTCACGAAAGTCTGTTGCAAGAGAAGGAACAACTGGAAGATTATCTGGTATTAACCCTCAATAAAGCCATAGCAAAAGCAACTTCAATACATGAAACCGAACTGGCAGCTGTTGCAAAAGATGGTATGCCTAACATTCCGGGTATGGAAGGGATGTTTAAGTAATTGCTATGCTCAAATCTCTACTTTCAAAATACAACATTATACTTGCCACTGGTTCACCCCGAAGACAGCAGTTTTTCAGGGAGTTGGAAATCCCGTTTACACTTCAGCTTAAACCTGTTAATGAGGTATTTCCCGATCATTTAAAAGGAAAAGAAATTGCAGAATACCTTTCGATGCTTAAAGCTTCAGAATTTACTACCCTTAAGGAAAAGGACCTTCTCATAACAGGAGACACTATAGTTGTGAAAGATGAACAGTGTCTGGGTAAACCAACAAATACTGAAGAAGCGCACAAAATGCTCCGCTTACTTTCCGACACTCACCACGAAGTCATTTCATCAGTTTGTTTTACAACTACTAAAAACAAAATAATAGTTAGCGACATAACAAAAGTCTGGTTCAAAAATCTAAGCGACCGGGAAATTAATTATTACATCCAAAACTACCAACCCTTTGACAAAGCCGGTGCCTATGGAATCCAGGAATGGATTGGTGCTGTTAGTGTGACAAAAATTGAAGGTTCTTACAACACTGTAATGGGCTTACCTACACACCTTGTTTATAAAACGTTAATAGAATTTGGTACTCAATGAAATAATAGTATTTTTAGCTAAATATTTTGAGTTATGAAATTTAGTTGCTCTCTTTTTTTGGTTTTCTTAGCTCTTTCTGTAATTGCGTGTCAGGATACTCAAGTTAAAAGGCCAGTCCAGAATGAAATTTCAAAAAGAACCTTGTCGGAAGACTTTAAAAATTATTGGTACAATGGTCTGGCAGAAATTACTTCATACACACTGGAGCAGGAACGCTATGGCGAAATTAGAGATGCTGAAGCCGTTCTAATATATGTAACCGAGGATTTCTTACCGGAAATTCAGGTTAAAGCTGACCACCCGTCTGATTCCACAAAAAGTGTTTTAAAACTAAATCAAACTAAAAAATTCTTCACCGGCATTTATTCTTATTCAATAATGAACAGTGTGTTCTACCCTTTAGAAGAAAAAAATCATGCACTTAAAGTTACCACTTCTGTCCAGGAATGGTGCGGACATGTTTATGCACAATTGAACAACCGAGACTCCTTTAAAATAAAGTCACACTCCTACTTTGAAAGCGAAGCCGATCAGAAATTTGAATTCCAAAAAACAGTTCTCGAAGACGAACTTTGGACACAAGTAAGAGTAAACCCTGAAGATTTGCCTTCAGGTGAACTACTTATAATCCCCTCTTTTGAATTTATAAGATTAAAACATAAGGAGCTAAAACCCTACAACGCTATCGCTACAACACAAACACAGGATTCAATTCACAGCTTTAAAGTAGAATACCCTAGTCTAAATCGTTCTCTTACCATTTGGTATGAACCCGATTTCCCTTATCACATTATAAAATGGGAAGAACAATCAAGTAAACACATTACCAAAGCCACCAAAAAGAAACAGCTAAGAACCGATTATTGGTCAAAAAACACAAATGCTGACAGTCATTTAAGAGATTCATTGCAACTAAACTTTAGCCTATGACGATTGAAGAATTACTACCCAAATTTATTTATTCGGGTATAAGTATTTTTATAATTTTTCTACTTAGAAGCCTTGTCATAAGGCTGGTGAAACGTTATGCAAAAATTCATGAAAGACTACAGCATCGCACCAACTTAATTATAAAATACTTTGACTTTGCTTTTATTTTCATTCTTGTATTTTGGATCATATTGATTTGGGGTGTTAAGTTTAGCGATGTAGGATTGGTATTTTCTTCAATGTTTGCGGTTATAGGAGTTGCATTGTTTGCTCAGTGGTCTATCTTAAGTAACATTACCAGTGGAATCATTATGTTTTTTACATTCCCATATAAAATTGGCGACCACATTAAAATTCACGATAAAGATTTTATCCCTGAAGTACTTATCATCGAAGATATCAAAACATTTCACATAATTTTAAAAAGTGAAAACGGTAATGTCCATTCTTACCCCAATAACTTGATTTTACAAAAAGGGGTCTCTATGGTTACGGATGCCTATATAAACGATGAACACGATGAAAATGAAAATAAAAACCTCTCAAAAATTCACGATTAAAAACAAAAACATGCGCAAACGTTGTTTAATTATACTTTTCATTTTTATTGGCATACTCTCTCTTAAAGCCCAACAACCCGATAAACCTTCTACATCAGAAATTTATGAGTCCATTAAAAAATTGAATTTTCTGGGGTCAGTTTTATATGTAGCTGCCCATCCTGACGATGAAAACACGCGACTTATTTCACATTTAGCCAATGAAGTAAAGGCTCGAACAGCATACATTTCCATAACAAGAGGTGATGGTGGCCAAAATTTAATTGGAAAAGAATTAGGCCCATT
>NZ_CAXBAN010000049.1:0-9832 GCF_963973675.1 uncultured Planktosalinus sp.
TAAATGATTTTTGATGTCAGTAACTGTTATTCGCTTAAAATCAAAAATCTGGCAACGTGATAAAATAGTGGGTATTATTTTATGCTTTTCGGTGGTTGCTAATATAAAAATAGCATGATTTGGTGGTTCTTCAAGAGTTTTTAAAAAGGCATTGAATGCAGCCTGTGAAAGCATATGAACCTCGTCGATTATATATACTTTATATTTGCCGGTTTGAGGAGGAATGCGAACCTGATCTGTCAAATTCCTGATATCGTCAACAGAGTTGTTTGAAGCCGCATCTAGTTCAAAAATATTGAATGCAAAATCTTCATTTAAATTTTCTGTACTTTCTTGATTGATTCTTTTAGCCAGAATTCGAGCGCAAGTGGTTTTTCCAACTCCCCGTGGACCAGTAAACAAAAGTGCCTGGGCAAGGTGGTTGTTGGCTATGGCATTTTCAAGCGTATTAGTAATGGCTTGTTGGCCTACAACGCTTTTAAAGTTAGTGGGGCGGTATTTACGGGCAGATACTATAAAATGTTCCATAGAAATTGTGAGTAAAGCAAATATACATATTGTTCTAATTTTCTTGGATTCTATCTTTCACTTTTTCTTAATAGATATTAACAACTATGTTGTATTTTTGTAAAATACAAGCCGTCTTATCGCTCTAAAACTATTTTAGGGAGGAAAGTCCGGGCACCACAGAGTAGCATAGCGGGTAACTCCCGTCGTTCCGATTGCAATCGGGATAGGACAAGTGCAACAGAAAGGATGTACAGGTAATGCTGTAGTGAAATCAGGTAAACTCTATGCGGTGAAATGCTATGTATACCGGTGATTGAGGGTTACTCGCCCGAAACCGGAGGGTAGGCAGATTGAATTAAACAGTAATGTTTAATCAAGATAAATGATAAGAATTAAGATTATCTTAATACAGAACCCGGCTTACAGGCTTGTATTCTTAAAAATTTCCCGTACTGTTGTTAGCAACAGGCGGGATTTTTATTTTTCGTTTTGAACTTTTATAGAATCTATTTTTTTTAAAATAGCTTGAGCTTCTACTTGTTTTTTATCACTTGCAGAACGATTAGTTTTTGATAAATCAAAAGATTCTTTAAGAAGTTTCCTGTACTTTTCCTGAAGGACTTCTACTTGGCTTTTCTTTTTAAATAGTTTAAACATTTTTCTTTTAAAGATAGTTCAAGAAAAAGTCATTGTCAAAATTTTAACTTCACTTTTTGGTTTTATCGAAATTGCATTTACTTTTTGCACACCCAAATCCAAATAAACCCATTAGTGTGATGTAACTTCCCAGAATTATTCCTAAAAGTTGGCTGTCCATTATTGCATGAATTAACAAAGTTATACCTATTGAGAAGTAAATAATTCTAGATAAATCCCAGTGTTTTGTTAGCCTTTCAATCATTGAAGTTTATTATTTAAAGACTTCCAGGATCCTGCGTTGTAGATATTTAAAAAGCCTTTTGATTTCAGTGTATTTTTTGCACTTCCACTTCTAATGCCTGAGGCGCAGCAAAGTATGTATGTTTTTTGTTTGTCATTCAAGCTATTAGTAATTGTGTTGAGAGGAATATTTTTTGAACCTTTGATATGACCAGATTTAAACTCTTCTTTTGTTCTAACATCAATTATAACTGCCCCTTGGGCTAGCAGATTTTTATAATTTGCTTTCGGACCAATTCCGAAAATTGATTTGAGTTGTTGAATCATTTTTTATACTATTTGTGACTGGTAATAATTTACATCTAACCATGAACCGCCATTGATGCAGTCCACTCCTTGATTTTTTAAATAATGTGAAGCTACACCACTTCTATTTCCTGTGGCGCAGCACAATATCAATGGTTGGTTCATTGATTTGATTTCTTCAATTCTTAATTGAATTTCCTGTAAAGGAATATTTATTGATCCTACAACATGGCCTCCTTTATATTCCTCCAATGTTCTAACATCAATAATCTTCGCATTGTTGTTTAAATATATTTCTGTGTTCATTGCATTAATATTTTATTTTACAAAAGTAATAGCACAAATGATGTATTACAGTTACTTATGGTACAAAAGAAATAATTGAATGGTTTTAGTTTTTAAAGTTGAAAAAAACTAAACACTGACCCGCCATATCTTCTTGATTCAGAATAATTATGCAGTTTACTTAAATCAGTGTGTTTGGAGTGCTCGATTATTAAGAAACCATTTTCATTGAGTAGGTTATTTTTAAATACCAATTTGACAATGCGTTCAAATTGACCGGAGTCAAAATTATAAGGAGGGTCTGCAAATATAACATCAAATGTTTGCTTTGATTTGTCTAAAAATGAAAAGACATCTGCTTTGACAGCTGTTATTTCAAAACCCAGCTCATCGTTAATTTTTTTTATAAACTGTATACAGCTATAATCAGCATCAACTGCTGTTATATAATTGTTTCCTCTGGAAGCAAATTCAAAACTGATATTTCCAGTTCCTGTAAAAAGGTCTAAAAACGTCACCTCACTAAATGTAATTCTATTGTTTAGGATATTGAACAGAGCTTCTTTCGCAAAATCTGTAGTAGGCCTTACCGGAAGTTTTTTTGGAGCAATGAGTCTTTTACCTTTGTATTTTCCAGAAATGATTCTCATTCCACTTTTGTTAATTTAGACTGGCTATTGTTTTTAAATGAAACGTTTCTGATATAATTATAGGCTAATTTAAAATAATCATCCTCTTTATTAATTTCTCCACTGAGGGTTAGTTCGAATTCTTCTGGGTTTAATTCTAGTTGTTCAGCCACAAAAAGAGTGTAGTATAAAAAGTCTTCAGGGGTGTTGAATAAAAAAGTATTAAACAAAAGAATATTTTTTCCATCGGAGACAAAAACACTCATTTCTTTATTAAATAAATGAACAAACATTTTTTTTGAATTGCCAAAACGCTCGTCATTTAGAATGGTTTCTACAAAGCGAGTTGAAAAATGAAAAAATGTAAAAGCACCGTAACGTTCAAAAAAATAGTTGTTTATGTTTGCAAACGGGACGTAGACGTTGATAATATCAAAACTTCCTAACTCATCAAAATCAACATAGTCTGAAGAAAAAATTTTTGAATTGAATTTTAAGTAATTTTCCGGTTGTGCTTTATCAAACAATGCTCTAGGAACGAGTGTTGAAAGGTTGTTTTGATGAATTATGGTTAATTCCTTAATTTCTTTTGATAATTCTATATTTGAACTAAATTCTTTTTGAATCTCATTTAAAACTTCTTCAGGAGACAATGTTGATTCAAAGTTTATGATTTTTTCAAATTCAACTGTTTTATTTTCATCGTTTTGCATTAAAAAAGAAAGTCCATTCAGGCTTACCTGAACGGACAATCTTGAGTTTGAATTAGTATTTAAATTTTTATTGCTCTCCGGCTTTATCATACTGCTTAGGCCAGTTTCCGTTGGTGTTTACATCTGTCATTGAGCCAACAATGATATGTGAGCCGTTGACACCGTCAACAGATACTGTTTGTTTTTCCTGAATTATTAAATCTCTATTGAGCCCTTTAAGAATTTCATCTTTACTAGCTTTGGCTTCAAAAACGGCAATTTGATTATCGTTTCTTAGAATAAACCCTGCTTCAAGTGAAATATTTACTTCATTTCCTTTAACTGTAGCTTGGCTCAAATTCTTGTATTGTTCTGAATTTTTGAAAAGAGAATCTTTAACAGGAACAAAAGACAAGGTGTCAATAACTACATCCTCGATATAATAACCCCCGGTTTGCGGGTCAAGACCAAACGCTCTGTTTCTTTCCACATCGGCATAACTTGTGTCCCTTCGTTGCGTAATTGCAAATTGAGCGGTATCTATAAACTTTGTGAGTGAATCAAAACTTCCTGTAAACCTCCCTTCAATCTCAAGATATGCCAGTTCTGCAGTTCTAATATCTTTTAAAACATCGATGACTTTGGCATAGCGTTTTTGCTTTTCTTCGTTAAACTTTGAGGGCTCATACACAGAATTAAAAAGCTTATAGCCAAGAAATATGATAATTATCCAGAGAACAAGTTGAATTAAAAGTTTCATTATTGAAATCGATTTTCGTTTAACGTAAATGCTATATCGCAAATCTACAATTTTTTTTCAATCACAAAAGTATAATCTTTAAAAATCGTTTTAATTGTAATATTTCATAATCATACATTAAATTAGCCGTAATTTCATATAAAATGATCACGAATGACTGCAGTTGAGTTTTATAAAACAATCAAGGAAAAGTTTCCGCATCAACCAACAACTATTCAAGATGTTGTTTTACAAAACCTTGCACAGTTTGTTCACTCACAAGATACAGACAGTCTTTTTTTGTTGAAAGGCTATGCCGGAACAGGTAAAACTACAATCATCAGCACTTTAGTGCAATCACTTTGGGAGTTAAAAAAGAAAGCAGTGTTAATGGCTCCCACAGGACGGGCTGCCAAAGTTATTAGTAACTATGCCAATAAGGAAGCATTTACCATCCACAGAAAGATTTATTACCCTAAAGCAGATAAGGGAGGAAGTGTAAGCTTTACATTGCAACAAAACAAACATCGCAATACGCTTTTTATTGTTGATGAAGCATCTATGATATCAGATACAGCATCAGACTCTAAGCTGTTTGAAAATGGCTCATTACTAGATGATTTAATGCAGTATGTTTATAGTGGATTTCAATGCAAGTTGATACTGATTGGCGACACTGCTCAACTACCACCCATTAAAATGGAATTGAGCCCTGCATTGGATGAAAAAATACTCTCAAATTATTATGATAAGAAAGTGTTGATGTTTGAACTGGATCAAGTCGTAAGACAAAAAGAAGAAAGTGGGATTCTATACAACGCCACTCTGTTGAGAGAGACTTTAGATTCAGGGTTTTACACTGACTTTAAATTTGACTTACAAAATTTTAAAGACATTGTAAAGCCAACAGACGGTTATGAATTGCTAGATGCAATAAATGATTCTTATTCAAACCTGGGTAAGGAAGAAACCGTGATTATTTTGAGATCTAATAAACGAGCAAATTTATTTAATGAAAATATCAGGTCGCGTATTTTGTTTCAGGAAAATGAATTATCAACGGGGGATTACTTAATGGTTGTGAAAAACAATTATTTTTGGCTAAAACCTACCAGTGAAGCCGGGTTTATTGCCAATGGTGATATCATTGAAATTCTAGAAATATTTAGATTTAAGGACTTATATGGTTTCAGGTTTGTCGAAGTTATGGTAAGAATGGTTGATTATCCTAAAATGAAACCTTTTGAAACGGTACTACTTTTGGATACTATAAAGTCTGAAACTCCATCGCTTTCTTATGAAGACTCAAACAGGCTTTATCAAGAAGTTTTAAAAGATTATTCAGATCTCAAATCAAAGTATAAAAAGTTTTTAAGTGTAAAGGGCAACAAGTATTTCAATGCATTACAAATAAAGTTCTCTTATGCCATTACTTGTCACAAATCGCAAGGAGGACAATGGAATACTGTTTTTATAGAACAACCTTATTTGCCCGAAGGAATTGATAAAGAATACCTTAGATGGCTCTATACTGCAGTAACAAGAGCAAAGGAAAAATTGTATTTAATAGGATTTAAAGACGAGTTTTTTGAATGATTTAATTTTCCGTTAATTCACTATCAGCTGCAGCTTTATCTTTTTCTAAAGTTTTGTTTCCAATTAATTTAAGATAAAAATACCCTAGGAGACCGGCTATTAATGAAGCAGTTAAAATCCCCATTTTTGATTGTACATCATAGGTTTCATCTGTAAAGGCTAGGTCTGTTATGAAAAGAGACATAGTGAAACCTATCGCAGCTAAAAATCCAACTCCAAAAACGTGTTTAAATTCAATTCCTTCGGGTAGATTACAAATTTTAAGCATTACCATAATTTTAGTAAACAGTAATACACCAATTATTTTTCCAAAAAGTAATCCAAAAATCACTCCAAGTGTTACAGGACTTGTAAAAAACTGAAATGATTCTGCATCTAAAGTTACTCCGGCATTTGCAAATGCAAAAATGGGTAATATGACAAAGCTCACAAATGGATGTAAAGCATGTTCCAGTCTTTGTAATGGGGGAGTGGCATCTTCAGTTAGCATTGAAAATTTTTCCATTGTGGATGCCATTTTTTCATCAGCATCTTTTCTTCCTTTAAGTTGCATTCGCTGCCTTTTTATCTTTAGTGAAAGCAAACGTACTTTTCGTAAAAATAAAGGAGTGTTTATTTTTGTTAATGTTGGTATTGTAAACGCAGCCAACACGGCAGCAATGGTTGCATGAACCCCAGAAAGCAATATAGCAAGCCAGAGGCCGCCTATACCCATAATTGCATAAAACAAGGTGTTTCTAATACCCATATAATTTGCAGTTAAGAGAATTAAAAGAAAAAAGGCACCCAATGCTAAACTGTTCACTGAAATGTCTGAAGTGTAAAAGAATGCAATAACCATTACAGCTCCTAAATCATCTACGATGGCAATTGCAGTTAAAAATACTTTTAAAGAGAGGGGTACTTTATCACCTAATAGATAGAGAATTCCAAGAGCAAATGCGATGTCTGTTGCCATTGGGATACCCCAACCGGAAACAGCTTCTGTTCCTTGGTTTAAGTAAAAAAAGATCAAGGCAGGAAAAACCATTCCTCCAATAGCGGCAGCAACCGGAAGCATCGCTTTTTTAAAGCTGGCCAACTCACCGTGCATCAACTCTCTTTTGAGTTCCAGCCCAACCAAAAAGAAAAACATAGACATTAATCCGTCATTGATCCAATGCAGCAGATTTTTCTTGATTTGAAAATCTTCAAAGCCTATGTAGATGTATTGTTTCCAAAAACTATGATATCCTTCTGCCAGAGGAGAGTTTGCGACAATCATTGCCAAAATTGCAGAAAAAACCAGCAGGATTCCTACAGAGGTTTTCTTTTCTATAAAATTTTTAACCGGAAGCAAAAAATAGAGATCGAGGGTGGTCTTTTTCATTGTAATCTGATTTCAATTATACAAAATGAAAGGGGTAATTTTTTTAATTCTGTAAAAGTACTATGACACTCTCGTTTAGAGTATGATAAAAATCAGCTTAATATGAAATTTTAATTTTCATTTTTTAGAGATAACTCAAACCAACGTTCAGTTTTTTCTTCAATTTTATTGATAATATCCTGAAGTTCTTCAGATTTTTGATTGATTTCATCTACAGACCAATTTGCTGAAGCGAATTTGTTTTGAAGTTCATCTCTTTGTTTTTCAAGCTTTTTAATTTGTTGGTCCAAACTATTGAATTCCTTCTGCTCATTAAATGATAGCCTTTTGGAGTTGCTTTCTTTTTTCCATGATTTTTTTTCAGAAGGTTCTGATTTTTGTTCTCTTTTTTCAGCTTCAACACTTGACTCATAAGCCCTGAAATCACTATAATTACCTGGAAAATCATCTATGACTGCATTGCCCCTAAATATAAAAAGGTGGTCTACGATTTTGTCCATAAAATAACGGTCGTGAGAAACAACAATTAAACAACCTGGATAATCCAATAAAAACGATTCCAACACATTCAATGTAACAATGTCCAGATCGTTAGTTGGTTCATCAAGAATTAAAAAGTTTGGATTCTGAATTAAAACGGTACACAAATAGAGTCGTTTAAGTTCACCACCGCTTAGTTTTTCAACAAAATCATATTGTTTTTTTCTATCAAACAAAAAACGTTCAAGCAATTGCTGTGCAGATATTTGCCTTCCCTTTTTTAAGGGAATATAATCTCCAAACTCCCTAATTACCTCAATAACTTTTTGACCTTCTTTAATTTTTATTCCTGCTTGTGTGTAATAACCAAACTGTATAGTTTCACCGGTAATAATTTTACCGCTATCAGGGGTTATTTTTCCGGTTAATAAGTTCAAAAATGTTGATTTACCGGTACCGTTTTTACCAATTACACCTATGCGTTCACCTTTTAAGAAATTGTAGTTAAACTTATTAAGGATTTCAAATTCGTCAAATGATTTTGAAACATTATGAAACTCAACAATTTTACTACCGAGGCGCTCCATATTGATTTCAAGTTCGATTTCATGATTAGATCTGCGTTTGCTGGCTTTATCTTTAATTTCATGAAAGTCCTGGATGCGTGACTTACTTTTGGTGGTTCTTGCTTTTGGCTGCCTTCGCATCCAATCCAGCTCTTTTTTAAAAAGTTGTTTTGCTTTTCCTGTTTCGGCCATTTCGGCTTCTATTCTGGACTCTTTTTTTTCAAGATAGTAAGAGTAATTTCCTTTATAGCTATAGAGTTTGCCGTCTTCCAGTTCAACAATTTCATTGCAAACACGTTCTAAAAAATAGCGGTCATGAGTCACCATAAAGAGTGTGATGTTTTCTTTGGCGAAAAATTCTTCTAGCCACTCAATCATTTCAAGATCAAGATGGTTTGTAGGTTCATCCAAAATCAATAAATCGGGTTTACTCAATAGTGCATTGGTGAGTGCAAGGCGTTTTTTTTGTCCTCCACTTAATGTGCTTACTTTTTGGTCAAGGTTTTCAAGTTTAAGTTTTGAGAGGATTTGTTTGTAAAGGGTTTCAAAATCCCAAGCTTGGTGAGCTTCCATGGCATCAAACGCAGACTGGTAATTTTCACTTTCGTTTGGGTTTTTGAGTGCAGTTTCATAGCGTTCAATTACTTTAAGAATTTCATTTTCTGAATCAAAAATTGTTTCTTCAACAGTCAGGTACTTATTTAGCTTTGGTTCTTGTGCAAGATAAGTTACCACTATGTTTTTACGATAAATAATAGAACCAGAATCAGGGGAGTCCTCTCCGGCCAGCATTTTTAAAATAGAAGTTTTACCAGTTCCGTTTTTAGCAACAAAACCTATTTTCTGACCTTCATTGATACCGAAAGACAGGTTTTCAAACAACACCAGTTCACCAAATGATTTCGAAATATTTTCAACAGATAAGTAGTTCACTTTTTTTAATTTATACAAATGAAAGTAAAATTTAAGGATTTTAAGTTAACAAAGAAAAATCAATTTTTGATAAAATCTTATTGATTGTGGGATTTTGTATTTGATTAAATAAAAGTCGAAAAATTTCATATTTAAACTTGTTCGCCTATATTTGTTTTGAACTTGACGCATTGAAAATGAATAAATCCTTATTGTATATTTGCCTAGCAATTTTGATAAGTTGTTCTTCGTGTATTTCTTCCAAACAATTGAAATACCTTCAGGAAAATAACAAAAAAAATGACTCGCTCATCACAATTTCAAAAAAACAAGATCCTTACCGAATACAAGTAAATGACTTACTGAGTATTAGAATTAAGTCATTAGATCAAAGCGAAGTAGGAATGTTTAACCCTGTAGGTGATGAAAACCCAAATGCAACTGGAGAAGAGCGACTTTATTACGATGGGTTTTTGGTTGATCCTCACGGCAATATAAGAATGCCAACTTTAGGTTATGTAAATGTTCTTGGGTTTACTGTGGATGAAGTTAGGGAAAAGCTTGAAAAAGAATTGCTTGAAAACTACTTTAAGGAAGAGGCAAATATATTTGTTACAGTTAAACTTGCTGGGATTAGATATACTATTGCCGGTGAGATTGGGAGTCCCGGATCAAAAATTATATATCGAGATCAAATATCAATTATGGAAGCCATCGCTAACTCAGGCGATATTGTTTTGACAGGAGATAGGAAAGATGTCGTCATTGTGCGACAATATCCCTACGGTCAGCGTGTGCATCATATAGATTTGACCACAATTGAAGCCGTTAATTCACCCTATTACTATGTTAAACCCAATGATTTAATA
>NZ_CAXBAN010000050.1:0-9793 GCF_963973675.1 uncultured Planktosalinus sp.
CACTGGGGGGTTTCACAAAAACTGCGAGAGTTTCATTTGGAAATTTCTTTTTAATACGCAAACCTCCCACTACATCAATATCAAAAATAACATGTTTTCCTCCAGCCCAAATGCGCTCTACTTCGGTTTTTAATGTTCCGTAGAAATTATCGCGGTAGACTTCTTCCCATTCTAAAAAGTCATCATTTTTTATGTGTTGTTTAAACTCCTTAAAACTCATAAAATAATAGTGTTCTCCATGTTTTTCTTCTCCACGTGGTTCTCTGGATGTAGCAGAAATTGAAAATGCCAAATTCAAGTCTTTTTGAGCTAAAAGATGTTGGACAATAGTTGTTTTACCAGATCCGGAAGGAGCTGAGAATACAATAAGCTTTCCTTTTCCTTCCATTATAACACGTTTAACAGTTGTTCTTTTATTTTTTCTAGCTCGTCTTTCATTTGTACCACCAGTTGTTGCATAGCGGCATAATTTGATTTTGACCCTATAGTATTTATTTCACGACCAATTTCCTGTGTGATAAAACCTAATTTTTTTCCATTTGAATCGGGTGAATGCAAGGCTTCTGAAAAATAATTTAAGTGGTTTTCCAAGCGAACTTTTTCCTCAGTAATGTCATATTTCTCTAAATAATAAACAAGCTCTTGTTCAAAACGGTTTTCGTCTACTTGTTCTTTTAAATCGTTGATTGCTTTTCTAAGACGTTCTTTTACCCCTTGAATACGCTCTGGATCCATTGCAATTACTTTTTGCAATATCTCAGAAATGTTTTTGATTCTAAGGATGAAATCTTTTTTTAGGATTTCACCTTCATCACTCCGATAAGTTAAAATTTCATTGAGTGCTTCTTCAAGTGTTTCTGTAATTTGATGGAACTCTTCTTCATCAATTTCCTCACGTTCAGTTTTAAGAGCATCGGGCATGCGCATCGCGATTTTTAGCAACTCGGTACGATCACCGTTTACTACCATACTGAGTTGTTTAATGTATTCTTCCACAACAGGCATATTTACTTGAGAAGAAGTTTCTTCTCCTGAAAGTTCAATATAGAGGTTGAAGTCAACTTTTCCGCGCTCCAGCTTGTTAGCGATCATTGTGCGCATTTGCAGCTCTTTTTCACGGTAGGCTGAAGGAATTCGGGCGTTTAAATCGAGATTTTTACTGTTGAGTGATTTTATTTCAATAGTAATTTTTTTGTTGGGAAGTTGTTTGATTGCTTTCCCAAAGCCTGTCATGGATTGTATCATTGCTTTTAATTAAGATTTTGCAAAGGTAGTTAAATTGACTTAAAGGGTTTTGATAAAGTCGAGGGTACGCTTTTCGTTATAGTACAGGTTGTTTTTGTCAAAAAACCCAACGTGACCACCGTATTTTGGTGTTTCTAAATAGATGTATTTATGGTTTTCAGCAAACTTGTATGGCAAACAAGCTGGAGAAAGAAAACTATCGTTTTGTGCGTTGAGTATTAATACAGGAATTTTTATATCAGGTAAAAACTGTAAGCTGCTGTTTTTGCGGTAATAATCATAGGCATCTTTAAACCCATGTGCTTTTGAAGTGTAAACCATGTCAAAATCCAGTAAGCTTTTAATTTCTTTCCACTTATTTTCCGAAAATTCATTAGGAAACATCGCTGCTTTTTCTTTTATTTTTTTGCGTAAGCTTTTTAAGAAATAACGAGCATAAATACTATTGGAAAACTTGTTTAATTCTTCAAGTGATTGGTCGAGCATTAAAGGAGTTGAGACCACGACAGCTTTTTTAATCTCTTGTGGAACGAAAGGTCTCTCTCCTAAATATTTTAAGATTAAATTTCCTCCTAAACTAAACCCGTTTAATATAATATTGGTATAGTTGTAGTTTTTTAGAATGTGATGGAGCACATCTTCAAGGTCTTCTGTTGCACCGGCAGTATATGACCTAAAAAGTCTGTTGGGTTCACCACTACACCCCCTTAGATTAATGGCTACCGTATCCCAGCTGTTTTTATTTAAATGGCTTGCCACACCTTTCATATAAGGTCGTTGTGCATTGCCTTCTAAACCGTGAATTAAAATAGCAAGTTGATGACTTTTATTTTTTGAATAACTCCAGTCGATGTCTAAAAAGTCACCGTCCTTTAAGTGAATGCGTTCCCGTAATTGTTGAACAGAAGGTGCAACTCTAAGCTTTGAAGAATATATAGTTGAAAAGTGACCACTCTTAAAAAGTAGAGAAGGCTTATATGCTGATTTTACTAAAGGCATTATAATTAAATTAGTCACGTTTGCTATGCGTGCACAGTAAAATTAAGTAAGTTTGTAAAAATTTTACGCAATGTACATTAAAGAATTCGAAATAAGATGGAGTGATATAGATGCCAACCGACATTTAGCAAATAGTGCCTACATTAATTTTATGAGCCACACACGAATGGGGTTTTTAATGGACAACGGATTGGGACAGCGTGAAATGTTGCATTACAACATCGGTCCGGTAGTTTTTTATGAGCACATTTATTATTTTAAAGAAGTTTTTGTGGGAAAACCCATTACTGTTTCTCTTCAATTAAAAGGGCTGTCTGAAGACGGAATGTATTTTGAATTCTTACATAATTTTTATGATTCACACGGAAAAAATTTTGCCTCTTGTGAAATTATGGGAGGGTGGATTGATATGAAAGAACGTAAACTCACTGCACTTCCTGAAGATCTTTTAGGTAGATTAATTACTCTTGAAAGAACTTCAGATTTTAAAACTCTAACAAAAGAAGACACCAGAAAACACGGAAAATCACCTCAACATTTAGGCTAATTCTTTAGGCTTTCTTGAACTCATATATACACCTGTAAAAATTAAAATTGCTGCAATAATTCTAATAGGAGTCAAGAAGTCTGCTCCAACAATTACAGCAAAAATTACGGCTATCACCGGTTGTAAATAAATAAAAGCACCAATAGTAGAAGCTTTTAACTCCTTTAGTGCATAGATGTTAAACAAATAGGTTAAAAAGGTGGTTCCTACCACCACAAAAGCCATTTTAAAAATAACATCCATAGGCAAGGCATTCCATTCAACTTTTGTAAACTCATTAAAACCTATTGGTAGGTTAATGATAACTGCAAATAAAAATAACCATTTCATTAAGGTGATTGAACTGTATTTTGCTGTGAGGGGTTTTGCCAAAATCAAATAAATTGAATAGGCTGTTGCATTGATGATAAACAGCAGGTTTCCCAGTGGAATATTAGGAGCATTGAATTGTTCTTTTTCACCAAACAATATTAGCATAAGACCCCCGGCAAGACCAATTACAATTCCTGATGTTTTAAGTAATGTGATTTTTTCTTTGATTAGTATGGCCGAAAGCACCAAAAGCAACACCGGCGAAAGTGTAATAATGACTGAACTATTTATAGGAGTAGATAGACTAAGGCCTTTAAAAAACATTAACATATTGATGGACATTCCAAATATGGCACAAATAAAAAGGCGTTTCCAATCTTTAGGGTCAACTTTTTCATTAGGAAAGGCCAATGAAATCAACCAAAATAAAATTGCAGCACCACCCACCCGAAGCACTATAAACCCGTAAGGTTCAATATGCTGTGGCATTAAATCTTTGGCAATACTGTGGTTAATGCCATAAATTGTACCGGCTGCAGTTGCAGCCAAAAGCGCCAGACTACGACTGTTCATCAAGAGCAGTTTTTGCAGCCTCAATTGTTTTTGAAGCATTTCCGATAAAAATTTGATTTTCTAAAACAAGGACCGGTCTTTTTAAAAAAGTGTAATGCTCCAGAATTAAATTTTTATAATCGTTTTCAGAGAGCTTCTTGTTTTTTAGATCTCGCTGCTTGTACAACTGGGCTCTTTTACTGAACAATGATTCATAAGTACCCGAAAGTGATTTCATAACTTCCAGTTCTTTTTCAGTAATCGTATTTTTTTTAATATCACGCAAGTCTGTTTTGGAATCTAATGGCAAGGCTTCCATTATTCGTTTACAGGTAGAACATGTTGATAAATAATAAAAGGTTTTCAAAACTACATATTTTATAAAGTTACAAAATTAGCGATACTTTATATATTGTTCAACTTCACTGATTGGAATATTTAAAATAATGGGGCCTTCGGCATAGCTGGCAATTTCATATTGGTTGTAATGTAGAATCATTTCAGTTTCAGTAAAACCAATGGTTTCAGGTAGGTGAAACGTGTTGTTTTCAAACCAAAAACCTGTTGAATTAATGCTTCTGTTATGATCAATGCCATATATTTCTCTGAATTTTAATTCACAATATTCCAGCAAAGCTTTTTCATTTAAAAACAATTGAGAATTATCAAGATACGCTCCAGTTTGTGCATCAAAATTCAAAAAAGTACTCCCATTATAGCCATGTGCACCTCCAGTAAACAAGTAGTAATTTACTTCTGTTGATAAAAAGACTTCTGACTGATAAAGTAGCCTCATAAAAAGATCAACATCATAGGAGATAAAAGAGTTTCCGAAATCTCTTTGATATTTTTTAAAGTCATTTATAAAGTATATCAAAGACTCTTGAATGTTTTGGAATTCAATAGAATTGTCGTTTCCGGCAATAATTTTATTAATGAGGACATCTACAATTTTTAAATTTACTGATTTTGATTTTTTGTCATTCTCAACTGCTTCAAGATATTTGATATTTATTGTTGGACAACTTGAATTTGTACATAAATCAAAATCTTCTTGTGTGAGCGTTTTAGTATTAAAATGTAATGGTTTTTCAAAAGAACAACCACTTACTAAAACCACAGCAAGTAGTAGTGGGATTATTTTGTTCATAAAAACGACTTGTTAACAGTGGCTAAAGATACATTTTGATTTAAAATTGACCATATTATCAACTACATTTGTATGTATTTTTTTGAATTAAAAAGTCAGTTTTATGAAGTTCAACACAAAAACTATTCACGGCGGCCTGCTCAATGTTGACCCTGCTTATGGCTCTGTAATGCCACCCATTTATCAAACCAGTACTTATTCTCAATCCACTCCCGGCGGGCATAAGGGTTTTCAATATTCCAGAAGTGCTAATCCCACCAGAACTGCACTTGAAAATTCTTTAGCCAGTATTGAAAATGGCAAATATGGGTTGGCGTTTGGTTCTGGACTAGCAGCTATTGACGCTGTGCTGAAACTTTTAAAACCCGGTGACGAAGTGGTTTCTACAAATGATTTGTATGGAGGAAGCTATCGTCTTTTTAAAAACATATTTGAAAAGTTTGGAATTAAATTTCATTTTGTGAATATGCAAGATGTTTCTCATATTGAAAACTATATCAATGAAAACACCCGCTTGCTTTGGATTGAAACACCCACCAACCCAATGTTGAATATCATCGATATAAGTGCTTGTTCAAAAATTGCCAAGAAATACAATATTCTTTTAGCAGTTGATAACACTTTTGCAACAGCTTATTTACAAACACCCCTGGATTTAGGTGCAGATATTGTAATGCATTCTGCAACTAAATACTTAGGTGGGCATAGTGATGTAATTATGGGATCATTAGTGGTAAAAGATGAAAATCTTGCAGAACAACTGTATTTTATTCAAAATGCAAGTGGAGCTATTTGTGGACCTCAAGATAGTTTTTTGGTTCTAAGAGGCATTAAAACTCTTCATTTAAGAATGCAGCGTCATTGTGAAAATGGAAAAGCTATCGCTGAATATTTAGCAAGTCATGCCAAGATTGAAAATGTTTACTGGCCGGGTTTACCTTCACATCCAAATCATGAAATTGCCAAAAAACAAATGAACAATTTTGGCGGAATGGTTTCATTTACAACAAAAGGAAATGTGATGACAGACGCCATAAAATTTGTGGAAAAACTTAAAATATTTACACTTGCTGAATCATTGGGTGGTGTGGAGTCATTAGCTGGTCACCCTGCAAGCATGACTCATGCATCCATTCCAAAAAAGGAACGGGAAAAAGCCGGAATAGTAGATTCATTAATCAGGTTGAGTGTTGGTATTGAAGATCAGGAAGATTTAATTGCAGATTTAAAACAGGCATTGGGCTAATCCAGGTATAAAACATAGCCAATGTTTAACCAATAAATCCAGTCATTAGCCTTATTTTCCGGCACATCTGGGTTTAAACCCTCTACCCAATTTGAAAAATAATACTGCCAGCGACCATCAAGCATTAAATCACTCATTCTGGTAAGTTTATATCTAAAACCTAAACTCCAAACTACAGACCAAGTTGTTCCCGGTTTTGTACTTCGAGCATCTTCTCCATATTTGTCAGGATAAAGAGACTCATTAAACGCGGGTTCAAACACAGTATAATTATCAGGACTAAAATTAACCCAATGAGCACCGAGGCTAACAAATGGGGCGATTTTATAACTTCCTGCAACAAAATCGCGAATACTTAAAGGAAAATATTCTAATTGTGACCCAATATCAAACACAGATGTTGAGCCTCTCATACCTCTGAGTTGCCTTGCAGTAAGTGACGTTTTTGAAGGGTCAACCCATCTTCCAAAGTGTTCAAATTTGGAAGTGTGATAAGATAGTTCTGTTCTAACTTTAAAATGGTCATTAAAATAAGTGTCACGTGTATAACAATTACAGTCTGCACGGTAGGCAAAATTCATGTAATGAATCAGCCCAACACCATAACCAACGTTTTTCATATTGGTTTCAATGTTATTTCGTTGTCCATAATCAGAATAGAAAATAACAGGACCTGTAATGACACCTACTTCATGAGAAAAACCAAACTGAGAGAATGACTTCTGGCTGAAGAAGACTGAAAGGATAATAACCAAAACAAAATAGTTGGTTTTCATATTGGTATTGATTAACTTGAGACTGAACAAATATATAAAAACAAATTTAAGTAAGAAGATATTTAAAAAACAGTAATATATGATTATTATCAAAAACTAATTACTTCATTTCCTTTATATTTGCATTCAAATTAACGAAATCGTTTACGCAAAATTATTCAAGATGACAGAAAGTATTAAAAATTTTGTTGCTTCAGTTGAAAAATCTAATCCTAATGAGCCTGAATTCCTTCAGGCAGTTAGAGAAGTAGCAGAAACAGTAATCCCATTTATCGAAGAAAATAAAAAATACCAAGGCAAAAAACTACTTGAACGTATGGTTGAGCCAGAGCGTGTTATTATTTTTAGAGTTCCCTGGACAGCAGATAATGGTGAAATAATGATCAATAAGGCATTTAGAGTCCAGTTCAACTCAGCAATTGGACCCTACAAAGGAGGAATGCGTTTTCACCCATCTGTAAACCTAAGTGTACTAAAATTTCTTGGTTTTGAACAAACATTTAAAAATGCATTAACTACTCTTCCAATGGGTGGCGGAAAAGGCGGATCTGACTTCGATCCAAAAGGAAAATCAGATGCTGAGGTGATGCGCTTTTGTCAAAGTTTAATGACAGAATTAAGCAAATTTATTGGTCCAAATACTGATGTACCTGCAGGTGATATTGGCGTTGGTGCCCGTGAAATAGGTTTTATGTTTGGCCAATACAAACGTTTAAGAGATGAATTTACAGGGGTTTTAACCGGAAAAGGAATTTCTTACGGAGGCTCTTTAATGCGCCCAGAGGCAACAGGCTATGGTAATGTTTATTTTGCGCAAAGTATGCTGCAAACAAAAGGTGAGAGTTTTGATGGAAAAACTGTTGTAATTTCCGGTTCTGGAAACGTGGCACAATATGCTGCTGAAAAAGCAACCCAATTAGGAGGAAAAGTTATTTCACTTTCAGATTCAGGAGGATATATTGTTGATAATGATGGCATTGACAGCGAAAAACTTGCATTTATAATGGAGTTGAAAAATGAGAAAAGAGGAAGAATCAGTGAGTATGTTGATCAATATCCAAATGCAAAATATTACGATGGGAAAAGACCTTGGGGTGAAAAATGTGATATAGCATTGCCTTGTGCAACCCAAAATGAACTGAATGAGGACGAGGCAAAAACACTTGTAGAAAATGGTTGTATCTGTGTGGGAGAAGGAGCAAATATGCCAACCACACCCGAAGCAGTAGAAGTGTTTCAAAAAGCTAAAATTCTGTTCTCACCTGGAAAAGCATCTAATGCCGGAGGGGTTTCAACCTCAGGACTTGAAATGTCTCAAAACTCCCTGCGTTTAAATTGGACTGCAGAAGAAGTTGATGAAAAACTATTTAGAATTATGAGTGATATTCACGATGCTTGTGTAAAGTATGGCACGCGTGAAGACGGATATACTGATTATGTTAAAGGAGCAAACATCGCCGGTTTTGTTAAAGTAGCAGATGCTATGTTGGCACAAGGTGTTGTTTAGTTTTTTACTTAAAACTTTAAAAACCACCCTTTCAAAACGGGTGGTTTTTTTGTTATACTATACTGCAATATTTTCTATTTTAGTCTGTTAATTGATAAGTTGGTTACGAATTCTTTATGAAGAATATTTTTCCGTTACTATTTTTAATCTGTTCCTTAGGTTTGAATGCTCAAACATTCGAAAATCAATGGGCGGCCTTGTTTTCATACTCAAATGTAGTTGATTTGGCCGAAGGGAATGATAAGTTATTTGCAGCTTCAGAAAATGCGGTTTTTACCTATGATTTGATAACCTCTGAAATAAATACCATCACTACAATTCAAGGCCTTTCAGGTGAACTAATCTCAACAATTTATTACAGCGAAGGTTTTGATATAACAGCAATTGGCTATCAAAACGGGTTAATAGAACTAATACTTGAAGATGGCAGTGTTTTAAAAGTCATTGATATTTTGAATAAGCCTACGATTCCACCAAATAGAAAAAGAATCAATCATTTCAATGAATTTAATGGCAATTTATACATTTCAACTGACTATGGAATTTCAGTTTATGATCTCACTTCACTTGAGTTTGGTGACTCCTATTTTATAGGTGATTTAGGAACACAAACACGCATCAACCAAACAGCTGTTTTGGATGGATACATTTTTGCTGCAATGGGCAATAAAATTAAAAGAGCAGATGTAACTAACCCAGACCTTATAAATTTTGAAGAATGGCTTGATTACTATCCTTCAGGTATGGTTGGAATTCAAAGTTTTGGTGATTTTTTGTATGGAATAGATTTTAATGCACGCTTGCTTCAATTTGATAAAGGAAACGCAACAATTATAGCCAATTTCAATGAAGCTAATAAAAACATCTATACATCAGATAATTATTTAACAGTTACTTCAGAATCCCGCTCAACAGTGTTTGATTTGAATTTAGATCAAGTGACATCGGTAAATTCAATCATTGATTATGAAGATTATTCCTTGTCAAACTCTCTGGCATACAATGATAAGATTTATCTGGCAACCTCAGAATTTGGAGTACTTGAAGTGCCTTTTGGTTCAAATCAGGCAGCACAAATTTTACCAGACGGGCCACTACTTAATAACCCCTTTGCAATTGATGCAACCCCGGGTCAACTTTGGGTTGTTTTTGGTGAGGTAACACTCACATTCAATCCTTTTCCATTAAATGAAAGAGGTGTTAGTCAGTTCATTAATAACCAATGGGTAAATGTTCCTTATGACGAACTTTTTGGAGCAAAGTCGATTTCACATGTAAAAATAGACCCTAATAATCCATCAGAGGTTTATGCTAGTTCGATGAATGATGGCTTATTAAAGTTTGTTGACTCCATTCCAACTATACTGTTTGATGAAACTAACACCGCTTTAGAGCCCGGTTTTGTGACAGCCAATAATCCCGCCGGAAGTATCAGAGTTTTTGGTTCAGAATTTGATAA
>NZ_CAXBAN010000051.1:0-9719 GCF_963973675.1 uncultured Planktosalinus sp.
TTTTGAGCCTTCAAAATTTGGAGTTGCTGTTTATGTTGTTGATGAAAATAACAATGCGCTAAATGCTCAACACGTAAAAGCAGGAGTGAATGTAGGTTTTGAATAAATATTTAAGTATTACAAATGAAAAACGCCTGGCATTTGTCAGGCGTTTTTTTATTGAATTAAATGGAAGAATTTTTATTTTTCATCTAAAAATGGATACCTGTAATCAACAGGTGAAACAAAAGTTTCTTTAACCATTCTTGGAGATACCCATCTTAACAAGTTCAGTTTAGAGCCTGCTTTGTCATTTGTTCCCGAAGCTCTTGCACCTCCAAAAGGTTGTTGACCAACGACAGCACCTGTTGGCTTGTCGTTGATATAAAAGTTTCCGGCTGCATTTTCAAGAATATCAACTGCTTTTTCAAGAGCATAACGATCTTCACTAAAAACCGCACCTGTCAAAGCATATTCAGATGTTCCGTCTACTAGATGCAATGTTTCTTCCCATTGACTGTCTTCATAAACATATATTGTAACCACAGGCCCAAATAATTCAGTGCACATTGTAGTGTATTTTGGATCTTCAGTAAGAATAACTGTAGGTTCAATAAAATATCCTTGTGATTTATCATAATTTCCTCCTACTACAATTTCTGCATTTGAGTCTTTCTTTGCTTGGTCAATATAACTTGCAAGTTTATCAAAAGAACCCTCGTGAATAACTGCTGTGATAAAATTACCCATGTCTTCTGGCGAGCCCATTTTAAAAGATTTAAGATCTTTAGTAACTTGCTTTTTAACAGCAGGCCATAAACTTTTTGGAATGTAACAACGTGATGCTGCAGAACATTTTTGTCCTTGAAATTCAAACGCTCCTCTTGATATTGCAGTAGCAACTTGAATTGGATTGGATGATTTGTGTGCAACAATAAAGTCTTTACCACCGGTCTCACCAACAATACGAGGGTAAGTTTTATATGTATTGATGTTTTCACCAATTTTTTTCCATAACATTTTGAACACATCAGTTGATCCCGTAAAGTGAAGTCCTGAGAAATCAGGATGACTTAAAATAATATCAGTGATCATTACAGGGTCTCCCATAACTACATTGATAACTCCATCAGGTACTCCTGCTTCTTTAAAGACATCCATAATGACCTTAGCAGAATACACCTGACTGTCGCTGGGTTTCCATATAGCAACATTTCCCATCAAAGCAGCACTGGCTGGAAGGTTTCCAGCGATTGCGGTAAAGTTAAAAGGAGTTATTGCATAAATAAACCCTTCTAATGGGCGGTATTCCAAACGATTCCATGCACCTGAAGTTGATTCGGGTTGTTCAGCATAGATTTCAGTCATATATTGCACATTAAATCTTAAGAAATCAATCAACTCACAGGCAGCATCAATTTCAGCCTGATAAATATTTTTTGATTGTCCGAGCATAGTCGCTGCATTAATTTTTGCACGGTATGGTCCGGCAATTAACTCTGCTGCTCTTAAGAAAATTCCGGCGCGCTCTTGCCAAGGCATTTTAGACCATTTTTTTCTTGCTTCAAGAGCTGTTTCGATTGCTTCTTGAACGTGTTTTTTTTCTGCTTTGTGATAGTTTCCAAGAATGTGTTTATGGTCGTGAGGCGGAGCCATAGTGGCAGTGTTTCCGGTTTTTATTTCTTTACCGTTAATGTATAAAGGCACTTCGATGGTGCTATTATACATTTCTTTGTAAGTAATTAATACTTCTTCTCTTTCGGGGGTTCCGGGGGCATAGCTTTTTACAGGCTCATTTTTGGCTACCGGAACTTTAAAAAATCCTTTTCCCATATATTGTTGTTTTTACAGTTTTTGAATTGTTTGCGAAGGTACAAATTTTTAAAGAGTCTATTTTTAATTCTGTGTTACATCTTTACCTGAAATTTTGTAATTTGTTGTTCAAAACTAGGGTTTAACTATCATGTGTACAGTAACATTTATTGCAAAAGATTATCAAGATTTTATTCTAACCTCAAGCCGTGATGAACTTCCTGAAAGACAGACTTTAGTACCTAAAGTCTATAATGAAAAAGGGACGAATTTGATTTATCCTAAAGATTTGCTTGCAGGTGGTACTTGGATTGGTGTAAGTAGTAAAAAACGAATGGTAAACTTACTCAATGGAGCCTTTAAACCTCACAAACGCAAACCTCCTTATAGAAAGAGCAGGGGAGTTGTGGTTAAAGATATATTACTCCTTGAAAATTTATTAAATGGTATAATGGATTATGATTATGAAGGAATTGAGCCCTTTACAATTATTTTGGTGGATTGGAAAGCCGGACTAAAATTATACAATTTGGTATGGGATGAACAGCAATTGCACTTCAAAGAACTTTCCTTGACATCAAATATTTGGAGTTCATCACCTTTGTACTCTACTGAAATGAAAAATGAAAGAGAAACATGGTTTAATGCGTTTCTTAAAAAGTCAAACATTGATTCCACTCAATTAATAAAGTTTCATAAAACTGCAGGAAATGGTAAAAAGGAAGAAAATTTAATTATGGATAGAGGATTTATCAAAACTGTAAGCCTGACACAAATTATAAAGAAAGGCGACACTATTAAAATGAACTATGAAAATCTTCAGACAGGAAGAACTAGTTGTGTAATACTCTAATTCAAGGCATGAGTTGCACTTAGTCTAAATGAAGGCACCTTAACCCTGAAAGCTTTCGTAGTAGTAAAATTAACCATCCTGTAATAACCCTTCATTGCACCAAAAGGTGATAAAAGCAAACATCCTGATGTGTAGGTGTGTGTTTCTCCAGGTTTTAAAACAGGTTTTTTACCAACCACTCCTTCACCTGACACAACTTCTGCTTTGTTTAGTGCATCTTTAATCTTCCAGTAACGGGAGTTTAATTGAACAGAGTCTTTACTTTGGTTTTCAATGGCAATTTTATATCTAAAGGCATAATGTATTTTATAGTCTTTATAAAATGTGCCTTCAAATTTAGTTTCTACTGAAATTTTTATCCCTTTTGTAACTTGTTGTACCATTGTTTTAATACATTGAAAACGAAAGCAACGCATAGCCCATCGCTGCAAAGACAGCTAAGATAGTAAATAAAGTATTTAGAATCACAAATTTAACGAATGTTTTAAATCTGTTTTGGAGGTAAAAATTCCGCATTGCTTTATAGAGATATATTAAAAAAGCAAAAAAAGCAAGAGATGTAAAAAAAGATGTGTTTAAAAAATAGTCAAAAAATAATGTGATAATTAATAAAACAAAAAACAAACTTTGAACATGAAAAGCAAAAATCAAATGTTCCATATATGTATACTGTTTTCGTCGGATATATATAAGTTTTATGAACAAAGCAAAAATTGGCATAAATAAAAAGATTACAATGGGAAGCTTGGAGATAAAATAATTGTAAGCAAAATCTGTATTGTTGATAAAGAAATCAAAATCCATCACCTTTTTGTACAACCATCTGTTTTTTGCAGAGTTTTGGTGATTTAATTTTGCTAAGGCGTCTGACGTTTTTAAGTCTTTGTTATCCGTATAAAAGTCACTGTAAACTTCAATTCTACTGGTGTAACTTTTTCTGAAACTCATGTTAGCTAACTCCTCTTCGCTAAAATATCTTAATTTATTTCCAGGTATAGGCTCATTTACTTTTTTTTCAGTTTTTAATGAATCAATATCGGTATTGTTTAGTTCTTTTAACGCACTTTTTAGTTCTAGAGTTGCATCTTTGTCGTTACTGGTTTTAATATCTGAACTTGTTAAAGCAGAAGGTTTGCTGTTATTGTCTAGAGTTAGATCAGAAATTTTATTGATCAAACCACTGAATAAAAAAAAGATAATACTCACACTGAGGTAGAACCTAAACGGATTGGCATAGCGCATTCTTTTCCCTTCGACATATTCTTTTGAAATGATGCCCGGTCTAAACAACAGTACTTTGAGTGTTCTTATAATTCTGCTGTCATACGCAAAAATACTTCCAAAAAACTCATTGAATAGGTCGTTAAAATGGAGTTTTTTTGTGGAGTTGAGCTGTGAACAATTTGGGCAATATTTATCACTTTTATCTAGAGGGTGATCACAATTCAGGCAGTTTTCTCCTCTAAATTTTAGAGATTTCCTGCCTGTTTCAGTTGAGGGAATTGAACTGGCAAACCAAACGGATAATTTATCCAGCATTTAAATTAATTAGTTGTTAGTGATATTTTCAGAATTATTGCTTCCAACACCTATAATTTTATCATAACGGCCACCCAAATCCCGATAATAAACCACAACAGTGTAATCATTTTCAGTCTCATCAAAATTTCCACTTATTATGCCTTCCTGAATGGTGCCATCTTGTTCTTTAATCACATACTTATAGTTGTAAAAACCTTGTTTAAATAAATATTTTAAACGATAGGTGTCAGTTGATGTGTCATAATTTAATCTTGTTGATTGATTGGTGTTATAATTATTGAAATTTCCGTAAATATGAATTTCTTCCCCATTGTTTAAATCTTCATAATACTGTAATGCAAAATGAACCCAAACATACTCTGCGTCGACGCTGGATTTTTGTCCTCTGATATTTCTTACTAAAAAGTTCCCGTTTATATCAGGATTAAAAGTATAGGGTCTGTCTTTTCTTGAAATGTTGGTGTAAAGATAATTAATAAAAGTGTCTTCCATAGCCACCCTTCTTATGTTGACAGTTGCACCTCTCACATCGCTGTTGTCAAAATTGTAGTATTCATTACCACCCCAGAATGAAGCTTCCTGGTCATATCTGTAAATTAGCTCGTTTCCAAGGGTATATTGAGGCTTTAAATTAGTAATAGCAGTTTTTAAATTGCTGTTTTGAAGGACAAGTGTTTTTACGTTTTGGTTCGGGTTAATAAAGGTAGTATTGGTAGAATTAATTGAAAAATGGACAACCTGTTTAGAATGGATGTAATTCAAATCCCTGGAACGCTTAATTTCAACACCAACATTGGCAAGGTCTTCATATATCATAAATTTTCTGGAAAACAATAAATTATTGCGGTCGTCAAAAATACTGATAAGGTAATTTCCGCTTTTGGTTAATGCTCGGGTATCACGATTTGGAATATTGAGTACATAATGAGAATACATTTGTAGAGTATTGAACGAGTTTTCATAAAAATCTATGCGCATGTCATCAAATCCATCAATATATTCACCTTTAGAAAGGTTTGAAGGAGTCCAATCAAAATTGAAGTGCTCGATTTTGTAGTAATAATCTCTTTCATCTCCATTAATGTCATCAAAAGATAATTGAAAACGCTCGCCAAGCTTTAATATAGGTAATTGGGCCTGCGGTGTATTTCCTTGAAATGTGATTGTTTTAATATGTGTTGGTGCAGGAGTTTCGGTTACTTGACTTAGTAAATAAAATGGTAAAAAAAATACCAGAAAAGAAAAGAAATAATTCATTGTTAAGGATAGTTTGTTTGGAAATCAATCAGCTGTAAATATAGTCAAAAAATCTAGTTATGATAAATTGGAATTATGTAAACATCTTTTTATTTAGAATAGTTATAAATAGTAAATATACTTATTTTATCATTTAGAAATACGTACCAAAATTTGTAAATTTGCGGTCTTTTATAGCAGGTCATTTGTCCTGTTAGATTTTTAAAGTAAACTTTAATACTTACATCCTATGTCAAAAGACATTAGAATCAAAAAAGGGTTAGACATCCGTTTGGTTGGTGAGCCCGAAAAAGCACTGACAAATGCTCCAAGATCCCGCACTTTTGTAATTAAACCATCAGATTTTCATTTGATTACTCCAAAAATGGTACTCAAAGAAGGTGCCAAGTTTAAAGCCGGAGATATTTTGTTTTACCACAGAGAAAATGAATCAATTAAGTTTGCAGCACCTGTTAGTGGAACACTTACCGAAATAAAGAGGGGAGCAAAACGAGTGATTACTCACATCGTTATCACTGCAGATTCTCAAGACGAGTATCGCGAATTTAACCAGCTTGATGTTTCAAAAGCAGAGCCAGAAGCAATAAAAACAAGACTTTTGGAATCAGGTTGCTGGGTATTTGTTAAACAACGACCTTATGACGTGATAGCAAATCCAGAAAAAACTCCCAAAGCAATTTTTATATCGGCGCACGCAAGCGCTCCTTTAGTAGCCGATTATGATTTTACTTTAAGCGGGAAAGAAAAAGAATTACAGACTGCAATACACGCCTTTTCAAAACTAACCAAAGGTAAAATACATGTTGGAATAGGTTCTAATGGAACCTCTCCTTTTGAAAATTTGGTTGGAATTACATTACATAAAGTTTCAGGTCCACACCCTTCTGGGAATGTCGGTACATTAATTAATAAAATAGACCCAATAAATAAAGGTGAAACCGTTTGGACTTTAACACCACAAGATTTAGTTGTCATAGGGGAATTACTTCTTAAAGGAAAATTTAACGCAGAACGCATTGTTGCGCTTTCCGGATCTTCATTGAAAAGTCCCAAATATTACAGAACCAAAATTGGAGCAGAGGTTTCAACTATGGTTTACGATTCAGGATTGAATGGAGAAAATGTCAGAATTATCAGCGGAGGTGTTCTTTCAGAAAAAAAAGTCCCCGCCGATGGTCATTTGGGTTATTATGACGATACAATTACAGTGATACCTGAAGGAGATGATTATGAATTTTTTGGTTGGAACAAACCAGTGTTTAATAAAATTTCACTTACAAGAGCATTGACATTCTCCTGGCTTACACCCAATAAAAAATATGTTTTAGACACCAATACAAATGGCGAACACAGAGCGTTTGTGCAAACAGGAATGTATGAGCAGGTTTTTCCACTTGATATTTATCCAATGCAAATAATGAAAGCTTGTATGGTAGAAGATCTTGACGCAATGGAAGAGCTGGGAATGTTTGAAGTAGCTCCCGAAGATTTTGCACTCACCGAATTTGTGTGTGTTTCAAAACAACCCCATCAGGAAATTATCAGAAAAGGATTGGACCTAATGTACAAAGAAATAGGATAAACTATGAGTTTGAAAAATAAATTACACGATTTAAAAATGAAGTACAAAGGCACCAAGATGGCGCCTGCTTTCAATGCACTTCACACGTTTTTGTATTTGCCAAATGAAACTACACATTCCGGTAGTCATGTTAGAGGAGCAGATGATTTAAAGCGAACGATGAATACTGTTATTATCGCTTTAATTCCTTGTTTAATATTTGGAATATTTAATGCTGGCTATCAACACTATTCAGCCATCAATGGTTTTCCACAAGACTTTTCTCTGTTTGAACATTTTATCAATTGGGAAAACTTTGTTTTGGGAGCCTGGACAGTTCTGCCTTTAGTGATTGTTTCTTATGGTGTAGGTCTTGGAGTTGAATTCTTATTTGCTGTAATAAAAGGGCATGAAGTTGAAGAAGGTTACCTAGTTACTGGAATGCTAGTCCCGCTTATTGTTCCAATTGATACTCCTTTGTGGATGCTTACAATTGCTGTCATATTTGGTGTAGTGATTGGAAAAGAAATTTTTGGTGGAACAGGAATGAATATTCTGAATCCTGCTTTAACAATACGTGCATTTTTGTTTTTTGCATATCCAACCTGGATGAGTGGTGACAAAGTTTGGGTGCATGGCGCTGTTGAACGCGATGCACAAATTGCCGCAGGTGCTACTGATGTTAGTGCTATTTCGGGTGAAACAATTCTTGGTACATTAGCTCAAAACAACATACCAGATTATTCCATAATGGAAATGTTCTATGGGTTTATACCGGGATCAGTTGGTGAAACCTCAACTTTGCTAATACTTCTTGGAGGCTTGTTTTTACTCTATACAAAAGTTGCAAGTTGGAGAATAATGCTGAGTTCTGTAGTTGGAGCATTAGTAATGGGTCTTATTTTTAACTGGGTAGTTGATGCAGGTATTATTACTGAATCGAGCAATTTCTATGGATTAATGAATGTAACCTTTTGGGAGCATCTTATAATTGGAGGGTTGGCTTTTGGTATTGTTTATATGGCCACCGATCCTGTAACAGGATCTCAAACAAATAAAGGAAAATGGATCTACGGATTTTTTATAGGGTTCATTTCTGTAATGATCAGAGTCTTTAATCCAGCTTATCCGGAAGGAGTTTTCCTTGCTATATTACTGATGAATGTTTTTGCACCAACTATTGACCACTATGTGATTAGAGGAAATGTGAAAAGAAGAAAAAACCGTTTAAAAGTTAAAACTGCATAATCATGGCTAAGAAAACTGATAACAATTTATACACTATTGGATTTGCCATTGTGATGGTGGTTGTCGTGGGTTCACTTCTGGCATTTATAGCATCGTCTCTAAAGCCAAGAATTGTCGAAAACCAACGATTTGAAAAGCAACAAAATATACTCTATGCGATGGGAGTCCATAACAATGAAGGTGATAATGACGTGAGTTTTATTTCAACAGACAGAGTTGGAGAGGTTTTTAATACTTACATCACGAAACAATACTATGCTCAGGGCGATCAACTCATTGAAGATGATGAAGCTTATTTGATAGACCTTGCCAAAGAAGAATCTGCTGCAAAAAACTCTAATTATCAAAAAAGACTTCCCATATTTATTGGAGAAAAAGAGGATGAGACCTTATACATCATCCCAGTTACCGGAAAAGGGCTTTGGGATGCAATATGGGGCTTTGTAGCTTTGGACTCAGATTATGTCATTCAAGGTGTTTATTTTGACCATAAAGCGGAAACTCCCGGGTTGGGTGCCAACATCAAAGAGCGCTTCTTTATGGATGATTTCAAAGGTGAACATATATTTGACGAAGACGGAGATTTTGAAGGAGTGGATGTTGCAAAAGGTAACAACGACCCTCTAAACAACAGAAAACAAGACAATCAAGTTGATGCTATCGCAGGTTCAACAATCACCGGAAACGGTGTAACTGCCATGCTACGCACCTATTTAAGAGAATATTTACCTCATTTAAAATCTTTAAATCAATAAGAAATGGGATTATTATCAAAAAAAGACAAAGCTTTAATATTAGACCCTCTAACAGATAACAACCCCATCACTATTCAGGTATTGGGTATTTGTTCAGCACTTGCAATCACGGCACAATTAAAAGCCTCTATTGTTATGGCTTTATCTGTAATATTTGTTATGGGTGTAGGGAACATTGTGATTTCTCTTATGAGAAATATAATCCCTTCTAAAATTAGAATTATAGTACAACTGGTTGTTGTAGCAACACTCGTTATAATTGTAGATCAGGTTTTAAAAGCTTTTTCTTATGAATTGAGTAAGCAATTATCAGTATTCATTGGTCTAATTATAACCAACTGTATCATTATGGGACGATTTGAAGCTTTTGCACTTGGTAATGGTGTTTTTCGATCTTTCCTTGACGGTATTGGAAATGCTTTAGGGTATGGTGTGATTCTTATCATTGTTGGGTTCTTCAGAGAATTATTAGGATCAGGAACACTTTTAGGAATTCAGGTATTAGGTGACCCTATTGCAAAAACTGGACTGTACTCTATAGGCTATGAAAACAACGGGTTTATGTTGTTATCACCAATGGCCCTTATAACTATAGGGATTATTATCTGGGTACAACGTTCAAGAAATCCAGAACTAGTAGAAGAAAATTAATATTAAAGTTTGTTAGTTTACAACTAAATACAAAACAACATGGAGCACATTGAATTATTTT
>NZ_CAXBAN010000052.1:0-9703 GCF_963973675.1 uncultured Planktosalinus sp.
CTTTTAAGATAGTTTACAGAAAAAAGAAATACTTAAAAAAATATTGGAGCAAATTAACTGATGGGTTATAAAGAGTTTTAACATAAGCTTTGCATTCACATCACAATATGAAGTTTGATTTTTATTAATTTAGAAGTCAATAATCTCAAATAATTTTAATAACATGCAATTTTTAGAAAATAAAGTAGCGCTGATAACCGGCGGGAGTAAAGGTATTGGTTTTGGTGTCGCCGAAGCCTTATTATGGCAAGGAGTCAATGTAGCTATTACCAGCAGAAATAAGAATACTGCGGTTAAAGCTGCAAAAAAACTAAATGAGTTATGTAAGGGCAAAGCAAATTCTATAGGGCTTCAGGCAGATGTAAGAAACTATAAACAACAACAAAAAGTGGTTGCGCAGGTAATTGAATCATTTGGAAAGCTTGATATTCTTATCGCTAATGCTGGTTTAGGTCATTTTGCACCTGTAGATCAGTTAACAATTGAACAATGGCAGGAAACTATTGACACTAATTTAACTGGTGTTTTTTATAGTGTGAAAGCAGCGGTAGAAGAACTTAAAAAAACAAAAGGTTACATCATATCAATATCCAGTCTTGCAGGTACTAATTTTTTTGAAAATGGATCTGCATATAACGCTAGTAAATTTGGAGTAACAGGATTCTCTCAAGCGATTATGCTTGATTTACGAAAATATGAAATTAAGGTTTCTACAATTATGCCGGGTTCTGTAGCCACGTATTTTAACAATCATGTTCCAGATGGAAATGACGACTGGAAAATTCAAAAAGAAGATATTGGGGCTATGGTTGTTGATTTACTTAGGATGCACCCGCGAACCCTACCAAGTAAAATTGAAGTAAGGCCTTCTGTACCTCCTTCCAAATAAATAAAAAAAGCCGGTGTAAAATTTACACCGGCGTTAAAGATTTTTGAAGGCTAATCCAAAATCCTTATATTAAGTTGGTTACTTAATTTTTAATAACTAAACCTGCGTCTGCTGTTCCAAACGTCTCTTCTGTTACTGAAGTCTAAAACAATGCGCTTGTTTGTCGTTAAGTTCTCTCTTTTTTCTCTAACTGATTCGAAAATTCTTTTAATTGCTCTCATGTTTTTAATTTTGATTGATTGATTGATGAATATTTTTAGTTTGATTATCTTTTAGTAACCAAATCGTCTTTTACTGTTCCAAACGTCTCGTTTTTGATTTAAACTTAACAATCCACGTCTGTTCATTTGTTGATCTTCTTTTTTCTCACTTACTGTGTTAAACATTCTTTTTACCGTTGTCATAACTAATTGATTTAATTGATTGATTTACTATATAGACGACAGATTAATTGTTTTGTTACAGTACTTTGCATAACAAAGTAGTATTTAACAAATAATTAACTATAAGTAATTGTAAACTAAGCTTCAAAGAATAGGTGGGGGGGGGTTAACTCACAATGTTAAAAATAGCAAGTGCATAAAGATAAAATCGAAGAAAACGCAATAAACCAAAAAGCAATAGACTATTTAAAGGATATTTAATAATACCTGCAGCCATTGTAGTAATTGAAAAGGGGATTGGAAGCAAAGCACCAACCACAATTAAAAAACCACCCCATTTACGGGTGTTTCGAATGTGTTTGGCCATTTTAATTTCAAGATATTCGTGAATTGAAGGAATTTTAGTGATTGCTTTTCCTATATAAAAAGAAACTACACCGCCTGCATACGATAGCAAGGCTAAAAAAGACAAGTGCAATACAGGAGTTGCAGATTTGCTGGACCAGGCAATAAACAATTCAGGAGGTATAAGTCCTAAAACCGATTCTGAAATAAAAAAGACTGTAAATACTCCAAAAGCAGGAAAGGTTTCGGTGATTTTATTTAATAAAGTATTGACGTCAATGACAAAAAAATGAATAGCAAAAAGGCCTCCAATAAAAAGTAATATTAAAGGAATAGCCTTGAGAAGACTACTTCCCAAAAAACCATAAAAACCCGTATAGCTGTAATATTGATGAAGCAGCTGTAAACGGTTTTTCTTTTTAGGTCTGTTTCTGGACATTTATGTACATTATTTTATGCAAATTTAGCCTATTGAAAATTAATATAAAAGAAAGAAAAAGTTATACTTACCTTAAAATTTTAATCTTTAAATTACCATTTTCCTTTGCCTTAACACACTTTTAGCGTTATTTTATGGAATAACCTAATAAAGGTGTTATTTTTGTAAAAATGGACTATATTCAATATGATTGAAGTTAAAGAACAAGAGAATTTAAAAGATAGAGAGTTATACACTTATCAAGAAAAAGCAATTGAAACAATTTTCAAACGCTTTAAAGATTTTCCTGAAAGCTATAATATATTGTATCAACTCCCCACTGGAGGAGGTAAAACTGTCATCTTTTCAGAAATAGCCAAACGATACATCAATGAAGCAGGGAAAAAAGTACTGATTCTTACGCACAGAATTGAACTCAGCAAACAAACATCTAAAACTCTTTCAGAAATTGGTGTTAAAAATAAAGTTATAAATAGTGCTGTTAAAGAAATCCCCAACGAAAAAGACTACCAATGTTATGTTGCAATGGTTGAAACTCTTAACAACCGACTAAAAGAAGGTCAGCTTTCAATTCATAATATTGGATTGGTCATTGTTGATGAAGCACATTATAATTCTTTCCGAAAATTATTTAAATATTTTAAGAAGTGTGATATACTTGGTGTAACAGCAACACCACTCAGTTCCAATATAAAACTACCTATGAAAGATACCTACAATGAATTGATTGTAGGACACTCAATTTCTGAACTTATTGAAAAGGGTTTTCTGGCTAAAGCCACAACATATAGTTACAATGTGGGCTTAGGTGCATTGAGAATTGGAATAAACGGTGATTATACCGTAAAATCTTCTGAAGTCGTTTATATTGATTATGCAATGCAAGAAAAGCTGATTTATGCTTATGAAGAACGCGCTAAAGATAAAAAAACACTCATTTTTAACAATGGAATCAACACTTCAAGGTATGTTTATGAATCTTTTAAACGCGCCGGTTATGATAACATCAGACATCTAGACAACAAACACACTGATGCAGAAAGAAAAGAAATAATTGGTTGGTTTAGAGAAACTCCCAATGCCATTATTACTTCTGTTGGGATTCTTACAACCGGCTTTGATGTGCCAGATATCGAAGCAATTATTTTAAACCGGGCAACACGCTCTTTAACTTTATATCACCAAATGATTGGTCGAGGCTCCCGAATAACTGATTCTAAGAAGGAGTTTACTGTGGTTGACATGGGTAACAACCTAGCCCGATTTGGACTTTGGGAAGACAAAGTTGATTGGAACAGTGTCTTTAAAAATCCAGATTATTTTCTCGAAAACCTTATTCCTGATGAAGAAATTGAACGAAATTTTTCCTATGAAATGCCGAAAGAAATCAGGGAAAAATTCAAGAAAACTAAAAATGTTTATTTTGATGTCGAAGCTGCCTATGAAAAAGCAAAAAAATTGGGCCAGAAACCCAAAATAGCTTTAGACATGGCCATTGAGCAACACGCACAAATGTGTCTGGAAAATAGTGAAGATGCTTATGAAGCGATGAAGCTAACTCTTTTGCTTGAAGATGCTATTTCTTTCAGGGTTCAAAAATATGCCTATTGCCTTAGTAAAAGCACTAATAATTACCGTGACTGGCTAACTGATGACTACAAAAGAAGTCTGCGTTCTATCTTAAGAAAAAACATGTAAGTTTAGTTTTTATCTTTTCGTTTGAAAATTGAAAGCAAATCACTTTTCTTATTTTTTTCCTTGTATTTTTTGGGCTTATCGGGATTTGTGAAAAGACGTTTTAAAAAACCATCCCGCTTTGTGTCTTCACAACTTGCTTGAGATAAAAGATGTTCCGGTAAATTTTCAAAACGTGCATTTGTGATATTTTGGAAATTTTCATCATTGTTCAGACTTTGATAAAATTGTGCAAACATAGGTAAAGCAGCGTTGGCTCCTTGTCCCAGTGAAGTGCTTCTAAAAGGAATATTTAAATCATTCCCAACCCAAACCACTGTTGTTAATTTTGGTGTAATAGCAACAAACCACGCATCTTTATTGTCCTGAGTGGTTCCTGTTTTTGCGGCAATATCGTTTTGTAAACCATAGGTACTGCGAAGCCTTTTTGCTGTGCCTGAATTTACTGTAGCTTCCATCATATCAACCATTAAATAACGGGTGTCATCTGAAAAAGCTTTTTCTTTAGAAATATTCGATTCAAATTTTGCAATTGTTTTTCCATCCTTGGTTTCAATTTTTGAAATATAAATAGGTGTGCTCACATAGCTGTCGTTTGTATATGGGGTATACGCTTTTGCAACTTCTAAAACTGATAATTCCGCAGTACCTAGAGCTAATGATGGAACTTTAGGAAGGGGAGAGGTAATTCCCATTTGTTTTGCTTGAGTGATTACCTTTTCTATACCTGTTTCCATATGAAGTTGTACTGCAATTGTATTTACTGAATTGCTTAAAGCATACTTTAAGGAGTAGTTTAGGTAAGGATCTTCATCTTCTGAAGATGAGGCGTTTGATGGTGTATAGCCATCCTCATAAGTAACGTTATTTTTTGAATAATAGGAACAGGCGTCTATACCGTTTTCCAGTGCAGCAGAGTAAACAATAGGTTTAAAAACAGAGCCTACCTGACGTTTACTTTGTGATACATGATCATATTGAAACGCAGTATAATCGATTCCGCCAATCCAGGTTTTAACTTCACCGCTTGAAGGCTCAACAGTAACCATTCCAGTATTTAGTAACTTCATATAATGCTGAATACTATCAGAAACACTTGCCTGAATTTTAATTATCGAGTCGTGTGTATAAAATTCTTTGATTGTTTTGACATTTAATGAATCCAATATTTCATCTACTGTATACCCATTTTTGAGTAGTTTTTTATAAATAGGAAGTTTTTTAAGTTGTGATTGTAACAACCGATTATTTTTTATCCAGGGAGCTTGGTCATTCCAGGAGTTTTCAAAAGCTTGCTGTAGTTTTTGCATGTGTAGGTGCATTGCTTCTTCAGCATAGTGTTGCATTTTATAGTCAATGGTTGTATGAATAATCAGTCCGTCATTATATAGATTATAAGGCTTTCCTTGTTCATCTCGCAACGTGTCTAAAATCGCCAATACTTTCTTTCTTACAGTTTCCCTAAAATAAGTTGCCAAACCTTGATTGTGATTAAAGTATTGGTAGTCTAAAATCAAACTATCTTTTTGAACTTTTTGAGCTATTTCGGACTTTAGGTATTTATAATTTACCATTTGTGAAAGCACAACATTTCTTCTTTCCCTGCTTCGTTCAGGGTTTTGTCTGGGATTATAATAATTAGTGGCTTTTAAGGTGCCTACAAGCGTGGCAGCTTCCGAAAGACTTAAATCGGATGTAGGCTTATTAAAAAACTTTTTTGAGGCACTTTCGATTCCAAAGGTATTATCGCTGAAGGGCACAGTATTAAAATAAAGTTCAATAATATCTTCTTTACTGTAGAGTTTTTCAATTCTACGTGCAATTATAGACTCCCGTAACTTGGTAACTACAATCCCAATTTTATTAACATCGTTTCTTCCATATAGGTTTTTAGCCAATTGTTGAGTGATGGTACTGCCTCCTCCTGAGGAGGCATCCTGTAAAAGAATTGTTTTAAAAAACACTCTAAACAAACTTTGACCGTCAATACCATTGTGTTCATAAAAACGGGCATCTTCAGTGGCAACCAAAGCATCAATTAGATGTTTAGGAAATTGTTCATAAGTAATGGATTGTCTGTCAAAAAGAAAATATTTCCCCAAAAGTTCACCTCCTGATGCCAAGACTTGTGAAGCTTCGCTTTGATTGATTTCAGAAAGTTGTTTTTTTGTGGGTACAGGACCCCATAAGCCCACTAAAACACTTATATAAAAAAGTACTAATACACTGATAATCCCAACAGAAAATAATGAAATTCTTTTAAATAGTTTGTTTTTCGAAAATGCCAAAAGGTATTGTTTTGAGTTTAAAACGCATTCAAAAAATTACTAGTACTTTTTTATAGATTATTTAACTAAAAAAGCCCCCTTGAATTAGCAAGAAGGCCTTTTTGATTTTTTTACTTTTTAGTCCAATCCCCCTTTTCGGTTTGCATCTCTTGGAGTAGGCCATTCCATTTGATTTCCTGACCATCTGCTGATTGGCAAAACTGCTTGTTCTCTGGATGTTCTTTCCGGGTCTTCACTGGCCAAATAAGTCATAATAGCGATTAAAGCAACATTGTTTTTTACATCATCAAAAACAATTTTATCGTATGTATCCAAATTAGTATGCCAGGTATAGTTCCAGTAAGACCAGTTTAACGAACTCATCATAAAAGCCGGCGCTCCTGCAGCAACAAAAGATGAATGGTCTGAGCCACCACCCGAGGGTGTTCCGGGAAAAGTAGTTTCTATCTCAGATTTATACTCCTCTGGAACTTTATGTAGCCAACGTGTTAAAAAATCATAGGAATGTAAAAATCCTTGACCGTTTATGCTCACTACACGTCCTGTTCCATTGTCCTGATTAAATACCACCTGTATGTTATCTACGATAGCAGGGTTATCTTTAACAAAAGCTCTTGAGCCGTTTAAGCCCTGTTCTTCACCTCCCCACAACCCAACAATGATAGTTCGTTTTGGATTGGGATAATGTTTTTTAAGTATGCGAGCAATTTCCATCATAGTGACTGTACCAGTAGCATTGTCTGTGGCACCGCTACCTCCGTCCCATGAATCAAAATGAGCAGATAAAACAATATACTCTTCAGGGTTTTGAGAACCTTTTATAGTTGCAATTGTATTGAAAGTGGGTACTTCTCCCAATTCTTTGGATTCTGATTTTAAACGAATTTGTGGTTTTTTTCCATTTTCAGCTAAACGATACAACAAACCATAGTCTTCAAGCAAAATATCAATTGTGGGAATGGTTTTAGTACGTGAACCAAAAATCTTGTTAGCTCCAAAACCTCTTGACCATTGTGATTGAATAATTCCTGCAGCACCTGCTTTTTCCAATGCAGCATCAAGTGTTCGTGAAGTATAGCCGGTATTTCTAATGTTGGAATTCCAGGCTTCAATTTGTGAAGTGCGTTCTTCTTTCATTTTTTCAAATGAAGCTTCTGTGGCAAACTCCTCCCAATTATAATCAGGTCGTCCTGTTTTTTGGGGCATAGAAACCAAAACAAACTTTCCTTTTACATTAGGTAACCAACGTGAAAAGCTCATTGAGTCTGAAATAGATTCAGGAAGGACAATAACTTCAGCTGTAACACCTTTTTTGGGGGTCGGAGCACTCCAGGCCAGTTGCATTCCTGAAAGAGTTTTAACACGTGGTGAAATTAAATCTATATGGGTTATTCCTCTTTCCCAACCTCGCCACGTGCCATATTGTTGGTTTTCAGCAGATATCCCCCATGAATTGAATTTTGAAACTGCCCATTGATGTGCTTTTTCCATTTGAGGGGTTCCTACTAGTCTTGGTCCAATTACGTCTGTGAGTTCAAAAGCGAGTTGTTCAACCTGTGAGTTTTGATTTATTTCCTCAATAATTGAATTAATAATGGATTCCTTATCTTGAGCAAAAAGGCTCAGTCCTACAAATAGAAAGGAAAGAATTAATGTGATTTTTTTCATTGGTGTGTACATTTAAATTTTAATCAATAATATTTATTAATAGAAACAAATCTATTTTGGCTTTTCAAATATAAAAATCAAGAGTGTTTAACTTGTTAAAATAAACCCAATAAAAAAAGCCCGAAGAAATCGGGCTTTAAAATAGGTTTGAAATAATTAATTATTTTATTTCCAATAATTCAACTTCAAAAGTCAAATCTTTACCTGCTAATGGGTGATTAGCATCAACCACAATGGAATCATCCTTGATTTCTTTTAAGGTTAATTGTCTTTCAGATCCATCAGGCGCTTTTGAAACCAGACCCATTCCCACTTCTAATTGCATTTCTTCGGGAAGTTTATCTTTTTCAACTTCGTGGAAAAGTTCTTCACGCACTTCACCATAAGCTTCAGTATGTGGAATGTTGATTGTTTTTTTTTCGTTTAATTTCATATTGATTACACCTTGCTCGAAACCGGGTATCAACTGACCCTGACCTAACGTAAACTCTAATGGTTCGCGTTGTAACGAACTGTCAAAAATTTGACCGTTTTCTAACTTTCCGGTGTAGTGCACTCGCACCGTGTCATTTTCTTTTACTTGACTCATACTCTTTATTTTATGATTTAATTATATGATTTACGCGAAACTAAAGGTTTCTGTTTACAACACAAAATCTAAGCAAACAAGATTAGCCTGATTAATAAAAGTTTAACATTAAAATACTTAATGATAATTATCATTTTTTACTAGTGTAAAAACTGCTACATTTAGTTTGTGAAATTATAATCCGTCGACCATGAAAAAGAATGTACCTGTTTCAACGATTATGACTAAAAACGTCATAAAGCTCAATTTAAAAGATGAGCTCACTAAAGCAGAAGCTTTATTCAAAAAACACAATATTAGACACATTCCCGTTGTAAGTGGAAGTAAAATTATTGGAATACTCAGCTATTCTGATTTGTTACGCATTTCTTTTGCTGACGCTGTTTACGAAGATGAAGAAATCGACTCTGTGGTATATGATATGTTTGACATCGGTCAGGTAATGACAAAAAATATAGTATCAATTACTGAAAATACATCAATTAAAGAAACTGCAGAAATACTTGCTTCAAAAGAATTTCACGCTTTACCTGTTTTGGAAGATGGGCATTTGGTAGGTATAGTAACCACAACCGATTTGATTAAGTATCTACTCAATCAATATATTTAAATCCTGTTTTCATAACTTTGTTAAAAAACAAAGCGATGTCAAACATTGGATTAATTATTGAGGAGAGAAGCAGGGATATAGGTGATTTCTTAGTGGGAAGATTACTTCCATTTCGAAAGAAAAGAATGGTGGGTCCTTTTATTTTTATTGACCATATGGGGCCAACAAAATTGGGACCCCATCACTATATGGATGTCAATCAACACCCTCATACCGGTTTATCAACGCTCACTTTTATGCTTGAAGGAGAAATCCTGCATCGTGATAGTATGGGCTCTCATCAAATCATTAAACCCGGTGCAGTAAACTGGATGGTAGCCGGCAAAGGTGTTGCCCATACAGAACGTACACCTCCCGCTTTAAGAAATGGTAATTCATTCACTGCACATGGATATCAAATTTGGGTTGCCTTACCAAAAAAACTCGAAGATTGTGAACCTGAGTTCCATCATTTTGATGCAGATCAATTACCGACTTGGAAGGAGGGAAGTACAAGTTTTAAATTAATTGCAGGCGAAGGTTATGGGCATAAGTCTCCTGTACCGGTAAAGTCTGAGCTGTTTATGATAGAAATCAACACTGTTGAGCAATTTGAACTCCAAACCAAAAACAACCTGAAAGGTGAAATAGGTATCTGTATTGTTGAAGGTGAAATTGAAGCCTGTGGCAACTCAATCAAAAAAGGAAATATGGCTGTTTCCAAAGTGGAGGATACCTGCAATGTTTTGGTAAAAGCAAATACACATCTATTACTTTTTGGCGGAAAACCTTTCGAAGAAGAGCGTTTTATTTATTGG
>NZ_CAXBAN010000053.1:0-9676 GCF_963973675.1 uncultured Planktosalinus sp.
CTTCCCAATCAATATGATAATCGGGTGTTTTCAAAGGAATATTTACAGGTTTTCCCCCGTTGAGGATCACTGCAGGTTCATAGCAATCATAGGCAGGTGTGAACATGATTACTTCGTCCCCTTTTGAGATAAAAGCTGTTATAACAGTAAAAATAGCCTGAGTGGCACCGGCTGTAATGGTGATGTCTGTTTCGGGCAAGTAATTACTGCCGTATAGGGTATTTAACTTATGGCAAACGCTTTCGCATAAAGCGGGTAAACCTGCCAAGGGAGCATATTGGTTGTAGCCGTCACGCATCGCTTTTGAGACCAGGTCAATAAGGATTTTATCACTTTCAAAACCCGGAAAGCCCTGAGACAAGTTGATGGCATTTTGGTCTGCGGCCAGTTTGCTCATCACCGTGAAAATGGTGGTCGATACTTCGGGTAATTTGGATGAAATGGGAAAATGCATAGGAATTCCTGATGAGTTTTTTATCTGCTAAAGTTCTGAAAATAATGCAAGAAACACGAATCTTACCCAAACAAATATGAAACCACTTCCTCAATTTTGGAAACCTTCTGAACACTTATGCCTGAATTCAGCTTGGGAATTTTACAATATTTTGAAACCATAATGGTATTGAAACCCAGTTTTTCAGCTTCCAAAATGCGTTGTTCAATCCTGGCCACCGGACGAATTTCACCGGCAAGACCCACTTCGGCTGCAAAACAAATGTCCTTGGGTAGTGAGATGTCTTCATTGCTGGAGAGGATAGCTGCCACGACTGCCAGGTCAATTGCAGGGTCATCCACTGAAATGCCTCCTGTAATATTTAAAAATACATCTTTTGCTCCTAACCTAAATCCCGCGCGCTTTTCCAAAATGGCAAGAATCATATTCAGTCGCTTTGCATTGTAGCCTGTTGTAGTGCGTTGTGGCGTGCCATAAACAGCCGTGCTCACCAGCGCCTGGATTTCAATAAGCAAGGGTCTGATGCCTTCCAGTGTAGCAGCGATGGCATTTCCACTGAGGTCTTCTTCGTTTTTTGAAATGAGAATTTCGCTGGGATTGGGCACTTCCCTTAGGCCGTCTGCACGCATTTCATAGATCCCTATTTCGTGCGTGGAGCCAAAACGGTTTTTATGCGACCTTAAAATTCTGTACACATGGTTTCTGTCACCTTCAAATTGCAATACAGTGTCTACCATATGCTCAAGGATTTTTGGCCCGGCGATGGTTCCGTCTTTGGTGATATGCCCGATGAGCAAAACCGGTGTGGCAGTTTCCTTGGCATATTTAATGAGTTCTGTGGTACATTCTTTTATTTGCGAAATGCTTCCGGCACTACTCTCAATATAATCGCTGTGCAGGGTTTGAATGGAATCAATCACCACAATTTCGGGTTGCAATTCTTCTATTTGTTTGAAGATGTTTTGGGTTTTGGTTTCGGTGAGGATAAAGCAATTTTCTACTTTTGACGGAATGCGTTCAGCACGCATTTTAATTTGTTTCTGGCTTTCCTCCCCTGATACGTAGAGTAACTTGTATGGCATCTGCAAAGCGATTTGCAAAAGCAAGGTAGATTTGCCAATACCGGGTTCGCCTCCCAAAAGGATTAAAGACCCGGGGACGATTCCTCCACCCAGCACACGATTGAACTCTGTGTTTTGAGTGTCCAGGCGGGCTTCTGCCGTTGTGTCAATTTCATTGATCCGTAACGGTTTTGTGAGTCTGTTTGATTTGGTTTGAGAAGGTTTCCAGCTTACCTTTTCTGGTTTTTCAATGAGTTCTTCGGTAATGGTGTTCCATTCTTTACAGGCCGTGCACTGACCTTGCCATTTGGCAAACTGGGTGCCGCAATTCTGGCAGAAAAAAGCTGTTTTTATTTTTGCCATTAGAAGCCAAAGTCTTGTTTGATTTTATCAGCTCTGTCTAAAAGCATGTCTATTGTAATGAACCCAACTTCTTCCAGTTCAAAAGCCGATTGATAAGTCCGCATCGCTTTTTTGGGTTCTCCGGTTTCTTCAAAGAAACGGCCTAAATAGTAACTTCCTAAAACTGTGTTTGGATGTTCTTTTAAGGCCAACTGAGCGACCTGTTCGAGTGATGTCCATTCTTTTTTTCGTTCGGCTGCTGAAGCAATTGCAATAATATCATTTTCGCGCACTTCAGTTTTAAAACCAAATAAATTTTCAATAGTGGTATATTTTGTCATTAAATAATCAAAAACCGGCGTTTTAAGATTGAGAATAATCTCATCATAATCTTTTTTGCTGATGGGTCTGAAAATTGAAAATATTTCTTCCAGTGCTGATGGAATGGCTTTCCCAACCAATGAATAATGGGAAGCTCCCTCAAAATCATCAAAATAATAGTGAATATTTTCCTTTTTAATGGTTTTCATTTTTTCGTGAAGCTCAAGAGTTACTTCTCTAATGGGCTTTAAGTCGTTGGAGCCTGTTGCCAGGTAATAAAATATTTTATGGGGAGTTTTTGAAATACTTTCAGTAATGCGACTATCCATCATTGGCGCCAAGTCAGGGCTTAACGATAAATACCCGTTAAACAATGGTGGGTCTTTAAACAGATAGTAATTCATAAAGTTGGCCGTGAATTCGTGACCTACAGCCAGGATAAATTTTGCAGTTCTGTAATTTTTATCAATGTGTGGAATTAATTCCATTCCAATAAATTCAAAAAAATTGGCTCCTTTTTCAGTGGGTAAAAAGTTGGTGTCGTCATATTGGCCATCAAAGTTGCGAGTGCGACCTTGCATTATTCCTACAACGATTGCTTCCGGCATTTCTTCCCAATAAGAATAGTAGTCAACATTTCCGGCTACGGGTTCAAAAAGGTAGTCTGCATCAAAAACCAAAACTATGGGGTATACTTTTTCAATATTGGCATCATAATTACGCGGAAGTTGGATTTTCAATCTTCTTGTTTCCTGAAGTTTGGTTGAATTGAATTCTTCATAAATCACTTGTGAGGACATGCCTGTCATCATAAACAAACACAAAAGTAGAAGTACTGATTTTGTTTTCATTATTTGAAAAAATTTGATTGAGATGTGAAAGGTATAAATTATTTTACTTTTTAGTGTAAAAATTTAATTCATTGAAGTTTAAAAGTATTTTGGTGCTTAAGACTTTATTTTATTTAACACCGGAAGCAATAAAAAGGACAGTCCGCCAAGCATGATTACCATTGCTGTTTGTGAGGACCATACCAACCAACCAAAAGCGGTTCCTGCGGTTTCGGGCACACCAAAAAGAAGTAACACCCCGGCAATAAAAAAGGGATAAGAACCAAAGCCGCCATTAGTAAACACAATGGCTAGACTTCCAACCACAAAAGAGGTAAGTATAGCAGATAAGGAAATTCGTGAAGTTTCAGGCAGGGCAAAAATCATCACATAAAACATACAGACATACATCAACCAGATAAAAAGTGTGTGCCCAATAAAGGCCCATTTTTTTTCCATTTTGAAAATACTGAGTATACCTTCTTTCAAACCTGCCAAAAATGTTTTAATCTTAATGCTTAAGGCAGAATTGGATTTTTTAAGATAATAAAAGAATAAAAATACAAATGGCACTGCAATACCTATAAGCAGGTAGATTTTAAACAAATCAAGGCTCTCTTGAAGGTATCCTGAAATCAAGGGAAATTGCAAAATGAGAGTAACACCAATAAAAACCAGAAGGATTACTGAATCTGCTACCCGTTCAGAAATAATGGTCCCGAATGCTTTGTCAAAAGGAACCTTTTCATATTTATTGATAACCAGTGCTCTGGAGATTTCCCCGCTTCTGGGAATGAAAAGGTTCATGAGATAAGCAATATATACCGCCATCAAATTGTTTGAAAAAAGGGGTTTGTACCCTAAAGGGGCCAGCATAAAATTCCAGCGATATGCACGCGATAGGTTGCTGAGCAATCCAAAGATGATACTCAAGACTACAAAACCATATTTAGCATCACGGAAATGGTCTTTAATTTCCTGGAGTTGTTGTGGAGTGAATTTATTATAGGAATACCATATCAAAAAAACCCCTAACAAGAGCGGCATGGCTATCTTAAGGAATTTTATGGTTTTCTTTTTCAATTTCTTATTTCAGAAGGTTGGTTTCTTCGTCAGGAAAGAGGAGTGCCGGTTTGAATGTACGGGCTTTTTCAATGTCCATCATAGCATAGGTGATGAGAATTAGCACATCACCTACGGCTACTTTTCTTGCAGCAGCGCCATTCAGAGTTAATTCGCCGCTTTTTCTGGGCCCCGGAATGGCATAAGTTTCAATACGTTCACCATTGTTATTGTTGACAATTTGAACTTTTTCACCCTGAATGATATTTGCGGCATCCATTAAATCTTCATCAATGGTTATACTGCCAATATAGTTAAGGTCTGCACCTGTAACTTTTACTCTGTGAATTTTTGATTTTACTACGTTTACAAACATTTTGCAAAGATAATTAATTTAATGCGATATTATCAATCAACCGAATTTCTCCGGCAAAGACGGCTATAAATGCGCGGTATTTTTTATTTTTTTCAATTTCCACAAGGGGTTTCAGGGTTTCTTCTTCGGCTATTTCAAAATATTCTAGTGACAATTCTGTAGCGTTTTTAAAAACTTCACATACCCATTGCACCAGTTCTTTAGCATTTTTTGTGCCAAAATCCATTTTCACTTGTTTCAACACGCTGTAAATCAGTGGAGATTCAGACAGTTGTTTTTCATTAAGCCTTTTGTTTCTTGAACTCATAGCAAGACCCGAATTTTCCCTAAGTATGGGGCAACCCACAATATTCACATTCAAGTTTTCAATGACTGCAAGTTGCTTTACGATTTGCAATTGCTGAAAATCCTTTTCGCCAAAATAAGCATTGTCAGGCTGCAGCAGATTGAAGAATGATTTTAAAACAGTGCCCACCCCGTCAAAATGACCGGGCCTGAATTTGCCTTCCATTTCATCTTCAATGCCACCAAATTCAAAATGTTCAGATTGAATGCCCTTGGGATAAACATCAGTGACTTCAGGAACATAAACTAAAACACTCTTCCCAAAACCCGAAAGCAAGGTGGCATCCTGCTCTGTAGTGCGTGGGTATTTTTTAAAATCCTCGTCACTATTAAACTGTGTGGGATTTATAAAAATGCTTACTACCACAAAGTCATTATTTTCCAATGCTATTGAAATCAATGAGAGGTGTCCATTGTGTAAAGCACCCATAGTAGGCACAAACCCAAGAGTTTTATTCCTTGATTTTAAGTCGTTTAGAACGGGTTTTAAGGTTTTAAATGAGGTAAATAGTTGCATATTTTTATTGGAAACGGGGTGCAAACTTAAGATAATCCCTTCAATCTGCATAAATTTTCGTAATTTTGCATGTTTTTTAAACCCTAATTTGAATAAAGAATTATATATGAAAGATAAAAGAGTCTTGTATGTGTCATCAGAAGTGATTCCCTATCTACCTGAGACCGAGATTTCTTCAATGTCGTTTGAAGCACCGCGAGCAGTAAACAATAAGGAAGGTCAAATAAGAATATTTATGCCGCGTTATGGCAATATTAATGAAAGGAGGCATCAACTTCATGAGGTCATCAGGCTGTCGGGTATGAATTTAGTAATCAATGATTTGGATATGCCTTTAATCATTAAAGTTGCATCCATACCTAAAGAAAGAATGCAGGTTTATTTTATTGAAAACGACGATTATTTTAAAAGAAAAGCCACTTATGCAGATGAAGACGGCGTATTTTTTCCTGACAATGATGAACGGGCCATCTTTTTTGCAAAGGGCGTTATTGAAACTGTAAAAAAGCTCAATTGGTCACCAGATATCATTCATGTTCATGGTTGGCTGGCTTCATTTCTTCCACTTTATTTAAAAAAATATTATGGAAACGAGCCTTTATTTGAAAACAGTAAAATTGTAACATCGATATACAATCAAGGCTTTGTTGGAACGTTAGATAAAGAGGTGGTTAATAAAATTGGATTTGACGGAATTGAACAAGAAGATGTCACTGAATTAAAAGAACCCAACTACAGCAATTTAATGATTACAGCCATTAAACATTCTGATGCGGTTATTATTGGTTCTGAAAGCATACCTTCTGAGATAGAGACTTATCTTAAAAATATTGACAAACCCGTGTTAAAGTTTCATAATAAAGAAGAGTTTCAAGAAGCTTATATCGATTTTTACACCTCAAAAGTTCTAGGTTAAACTACCCCAATTTTTTCTTTAAATAATTATTAAGCAAATGAATTCAATCGTTAAATATTTTGGTTTTTCAATTCTACTAATCACACTTGGGTCTTGCGCAGAGGATTTTAGTTCTGTAGGAAGTGATATTATTGGAGATCCAAATTTTGAATTCGATCTGTATGAGAATGCATCGATTAAGGCTTATAGCAGAAGAGCCTACCCTGTTCAAACAAACAACCTTCCGGTATACCAGCTTGGGGTTTATAATGATCCTGTTTTTGGCATATCTGAAGCCAGTATTTTGACTCAGGTCACTATGAACGAAACAAATCCAACATTTGGGGAAAACCCAGAGATAGAAAGAGTTATTCTTGATATTCCTTATTTTTCAACCTCTCAAGGTGCAGGTGATGAAACCACATATACTTTAGATTCTATTTTTGGTCAGGCTCCTTTTAAGCTTTCAGTTTATGAATCCAACTACTATTTAAGAGACTTTGATCCCGCAAGTGGTTTTGAAGAGCCTCAAAAATATTATTCCAATCAAGGTCCTGTTTTTCAAAACTTTCTAGGTCAGTTACTATTTGAGGAAAGTACATTTACACCCAGTAATGCGTCTGTTATTATCAATCCTGACAGTGAGGAAGAAGAAAGGCTTGCACCAAGGTTTAGAGTAGAGTTAGGGCTAGAGGCCATCAATTATTTTAAAGAAAAAATATTAGATCAAGAAGGTACCGATGTCTTGTTGAACAACACAAATTTTAAAAACCATGTTAGAGGTTTGTATTTTATAGCTGAAGCAACTGACGGACAGGGCAATTTAAGTTTATTGGATTTGACAGAAGCCTCAATTGAGATTATCTATACAAAAGATGATCAAAGCACTGGAGGAACCAGTGGTTTAATACCTCAAAATCCATTAATGGAAGATGATCGAGTCGAGGATACCTTTACGTTATCATTCAATGGAATTACCGTTAACACTATAGAAAACAATTTACCTCCCGAGCTCGAAAACACACTAAATAACCCCAACCCCAATGGCGAAGAAAACCTCTATCTCAAAGGGGGTGCCGGTACAATAACAATCATTGAACTTTTTGGAGAAGATTTAAACAATAATAGTGTTTCTGATGAGCTGGAAGATTTACGCAATAAAAAGTGGCTCATCAATGAAGCAAATATTATATTGAACGTGAATAAAAATCTAGTTAACGGAAGCCCTTCAGAGCCTGAGCGCATCTTTCTATATGACTTGAATAACAATACTGTTTTAATAGATTATCAACTTGACAATATTACTCCTGCAAATAGTTTAATAGATTATAAAATTAACCACTTGGGCAGACTTCAAAAAGACGCTTCAGGAAATGGTGAATCTTATCGGCTTAGGATAACAAACCACATCAGCAACCTGATTAATAAAGATTCAACCAATGTAAAATTAGGATTAGTGGTGAGTCAAAATGTTAATATAAGAACTTCACAATCCTTACAAAACGAAATCCCACCGGGTATTGAAAACGCTCCTACTAATAGTGTTATTTCACCAGAGGGCACTGTACTTTTCGGGAATACTACTTCAAACCCTGACAAGAGTATAAAACTCAATATTTACTATACAGAAATCAATAATTAATTATGTGTGGAATTGTAGGTTATATAGGACACAGAGAGGCTTACCCTATCGTATTAAAGGGTTTACAGCGTCTTGAATACAGAGGCTATGACAGCGCCGGTGTTGCAATCTTTGACGACAATGAAATAAACCTATGTAAAACAAAAGGAAAAGTTGCAGACCTAGCTCTCAAAGTTAAAAATGAAATTTCAACTAAGGGAACTTTGGCAATCGGCCATACCCGATGGGCAACTCATGGGGTTCCCAACGATGTCAATTCACACCCACATTTTTCAAACGCCGGAAATTTAGTGATTATCCATAATGGAATTATTGAAAATTATGGAACCATAAAAAAAGAACTTATAAAAAGAGGTTACAATTTTACCTCAGACACCGATACCGAGGTTTTAGTCAACCTGATTGAAGATGTCATGAAAAATGAAAAAGTAAAACTTGGAAAAGCGGTTCAGATTGCTTTAAACCAGGTTGTAGGAGCTTATGCCATTGTAGTTTTTGATAAAAACAAACCAAATGAGTTGGTTGTAGCCAAACTAGGAAGCCCGTTAGCAATAGGAATAGGTGAAGACGAATTTTTTGTTGCCAGTGATGCTTCCCCATTTATTGAGTTTACCAACAATGCCATTTATCTTGAAGATGAAGAGATGGCTGTTATCAGAAGAAACAAAGAAGTAAAAATCAGAAAAATAAAAGACGATTCGCTAGTTGAGCCCTATGTACAAGAGCTTCAACTAAATTTAGAGCAAATTGAAAAAGGAGGTTTTGATCATTTTATGCTCAAAGAAATTTATGAGCAACCCAATGTGATTAAAGACACTTACAGAGGAAGGCTTTTAGCCGATCAAGGACTTATCAAACTAGGTGGATTGGAAGACCATATTCAAAAATTTGTGAATGCAAACAGGATTATCATTATTGGTTGTGGTACTTCTTGGCATGCAGGTTTGGTTGCAGAATATATTTTTGAAGACCTTGCCAGAATCCCTGTTGAGGTTGAATATGCCTCAGAATTCCGTTACAGAAATCCAATCATCACCGAAAAAGATGTCGTCATTGCCATTTCACAAAGTGGTGAAACCGCTGATACACTTGCAGCTATTAAATTAGCCAAATCAAAAGGTGCTTTTGTATATGGTGTTTGTAATGTCGTTGGTTCAACAATTTCCAGAGAAACCCACAGTGGAACCTACACACATGCCGGTCCTGAAATTGGGGTAGCATCAACAAAAGCATTTACTACTCAAATAACAGTATTAACCTTAATTGCTTTAAAACTTGCCAGTGTTAAAGGCACAGTTTCATATAGAGATTACAATATATATTTGCAGGAATTGGAGTTGATTCCTGAAAAAGTAGAAAAAGCTCTTGAATCAAATGAGCATATAAAGGCTGTTGGAGAGGTATTCAAAAACGCCAGAAACTTTCTTTACTTAGGAAGAGGATATAATTTTCCTGTGGCATTGGAAGGTGCTCTTAAACTGAAAGAGATTTCATACATTCATGCTGAAGGCTATCCTGCTGCTGAAATGAAACATGGCCCCATCGCACTGATTGATGAAGAAATGCCGGTGGTGGTTATTGCAGTAAACAGTAATCACTATGACAAAGTTGTAAGCAACATACAGGAAATCAAATCAAGAAAAGGTGTAATCATCGCTATTGTATCAGAAGGAGATACTACAGTAAAAGAAATGGCAGATTATGCAATAGAAGTACCACACACCCCTGAGTCCCTGACACCTTTGATTACAACAATACCATTGCAATTGCTCTCTTACCACATAGCAGTAATGCTAAACAGAAATGTTGACCAACCCAGAAATTTAGCAAA
>NZ_CAXBAN010000054.1:0-9606 GCF_963973675.1 uncultured Planktosalinus sp.
CACCAGAGTATTGAGTACACTTAACTTCAATTTTTTCATCCTCATCAATAATATCCATAGCGGGCTTTTTCAGAGTTTTTTTGTTTGCGATGCTTTTTTCCAGCGAAAGTAACAACGACGGCAATAACAACAGGTTGGAAAGCATGGCGAAAAGCAACGTTGCAGAAACTAAACCACCCAATGCTACGGTACCTCCAAAGCTGGAAATCATAAAAACTGAAAACCCAAAAAACAATACAATGGAGGAATAAAACATACTTACCCCAGTTTCCTTCAATGCCCCATACACAGAGCGCTTTATTTTCCAGTTATTGACAATGAGCTCTTGACGGTATTTGGCCAGAAAGTGTATGGTGTCATCGACAGAAATACCAAAAGCAATACTGAAAACCAAAATAGTAGAAGGTTTGATTGGTACACCCAGAAATCCCATTGCGCCGGCGGTGATAATTAATGGCAATAAATTTGGAATCAGCGAAATTAAAATCATCCTGAAACTTCTAAACATCCATGCCATAAAAAATGCAATCAGTAAAATAGCCAAAGAAAGGGAAATCAATAAGTTTTTAATCAAATAGGTGGTGCCTTTTTGATACAAAACAGCCTTTCCGGTTACTGAAACAGTATAGCGTTCTTCCGGAAATATAGTTGCAATCTCTTCATGTAATTCTTCTTCAATACGCTGCATTCGATCCATTTCTGTGTCTTTCATAAAAGTTGTAATACGTGCATATTGACCAGTAGAATCTATGTAGCTTTCCAGTAAATTGTTTTCCTGAATGCTGTTTTTGGCGTATGGCAATATAAAATTGCGTTCTTGTGATGTGGGCAATTCATAATATTCAGGGTTTCCATTGTAAAAAGCTTGCTTGGCATATTTTACGGTTTCCACAATTGAAACAGGTTTTGAATATTCAGGGATTTCTTTGATAAATTCCTGTAATGCATCAATTCTTCTCAAAGTGGCTGCTGCCATAGCACCTTCCTTGCGTTGGGTGTCTATTAAAATTTCAAGAGGCATGATTCCGTCATACTCTGTTTCAAAAAAACGAATGTCATCGAAAAAAGTAGCTTTTTTGGGCATATCTTCAATGATACTACCCGAAACTTTCATTTGATAGATCCCCATGATACTCAAACACAAAAGAACAACTGTAGTCGTGTAGATAGCAAATCGATGATGCCTAACCATAACCACAAGCCATTTTACAAGTTTGCCAATCCAGTTTTTATTTAAATGCTTTAAATGCTTGTATTTTGGAATCGCCATATAGCTGTATACAATAGGAATAATAAGCAGTGAAAGCACAAATACCGTAATGATACTCAACGAAGCCACAGTTCCAAACTCAACCAGTAAGGTGCTTTGAGTAAGTGTAAAAGTTGCAAAACCCGACGCGGTTGTCATATTGGTCAGCAAAGTAGCATTCCCTACTTTTGAAATAACTCGCTGTAATGATTTGGCCTGATTGCCGTGAATTTTTATTTCATTTTGATATTTGTTGATTAAAAATATACAATTAGCAACACCAATCACGATAATCAAAGGAGGGATGAGTGCAGTCAATATAGTAATTTCATATCCAAGTAAACCCAGTATACCAAAACACCACATCACACCAATCATCACAGTGAGCATCGTTATCAAAGTAGCCCTGAATGATCTGAAAAAGAAAAAGAAAATAAATGAAGTAACCAGCAAAGCCGCACCGATAAATAAACTGATCTCGTCAATGATATTTTTGGAATTCAGTGTGCGAATGTATGGCATCCCTGAAGTGTGCACTTTGATTTTATAAGTGTTTTCAAAGGTTTCAATTAATGGGATTAAATCATTTAAAATAAAATTCTTTCGGGCACTTGTATTTACAATATCTTTATTGAGTGCGATGAGCGTTCTGAAACCCTTTTTGTTGGGACTGTAAATTAACCCTTCATAAAAAGGCAGCTTATTAAATAAGTTATATTCTAAGTCATTAAAATCAAGCGAGTCTATTTCGTCTTTCGAAATAAATGGGATCAGGTCGAATTTTTGCTGTGCCTCGTTTTTTTCTAAAATCTTTAGGTTGTTGAGACCAATAGTAAAATCAACCTCACTGAAAGTAGCTAGTGTGTCTTGAAGTGCATTCCAGGCACTAATTTTTGGCGCAGAAAATATAGTGGAGTCTTTGACCCCTAAGACAATGAGGTTGCCCTCTTCACCAAATATATTTAGAAACTCTTTATATTCAAGGTTTATGGGGTGGTCGTCAGGAAGTAAATTTGCTTCTGTGTTTGAAAAGCGCATGTGTTTCCATTGACTTGCAAAAAAAACTGTTGACAAAACAATGAGTATCAAAAAAAGTGTGCGATTTCTAAGAATCAAACGTGCAGTTGAACTCCAAAATACACTTGGTTTTTTGATAGAAACAGACTTTTTCATTGTGCTGATTTAAAAAGAATGCAAAGGTAGAAATCTTTTAGCAGTCAATTGCTAAACACCCGATATTTTGAGCGTTAAGAATTTGTGAATAATAAAACTACAGCTTCAGGTTGAATGTAAATTTAAACGAAATATTATCCTGTGTTTGAGGCAAATGATAAGCTCCATATCGATAAGCAAAGCTGGCACCAAAACCAAACAGTAGTTTATTCAACTCAATCCCCGACTCTGAATATCCCTTTTCAAGGGTATTGAAACCTATACTTTGATGGTTGTCTTCATTTGAAAATGTGCCAATGGCATGCCTTGTAATTAATACAATTTCTGGTTGAAAACGTGAAGTTAACTGAAGCGGTTTCAATTGGTGCTTGATTTGAATACTGGCTAATTTATCTGAAAAAAACTCTCCAAAATACATAGTCTCAAAACTTCGAATCCCGGCCACAGAAAACCGGTTCATTACAGTTTCTTTGTTTGGACTGTTAGGGTATGCATGATAACTATGTGTCAATGGAAGATCACCAAAAGCCAGATTGCTTTCCAAAATTACTTCTGTAAATGATTTATTGATGTGTTCAAAAAGATAATCTGTTCTAAAATCAATTTTTGAATAGTTAAAGTTGCCGTCCAGAAAGCCCTTTAATCCCTGAGTAAATTGGGCGGAAAACCTTGGATAACCGGTTTTGTATTCTGTTACACCCAAAGGGGTTTCCAAAAAGTTACCAAAAGGAGACCAAAAAATAGAAGTTTTTATTTCGCTTAATGTATATTTTGAAAAAGCTTCACCCTCATTCAAAAACTGATAATTGACAGTTTGGGCAATATCACTTTTTGAAACTTGTAATTCTGTATAAATGCCCGGTACAACCTGATGTCTTAAATTAGCTTTCCAGGTTTGGTGCTGATAAAACTGTGAAATATTGACTAAACGGGGCTCAAAAAGTGAAAATGTTCTTCGGTCTGTTAAGTATATATGACTTCCAATCTCGGCCACATCATCGGTGAAAGTTAAACCTAAAATTGTACTGGTTTTTGGGGAAAGTGTAATATCAGTCGACAGTTGATATTTAAAAACCTCGTCTTTAAACCCTCTTACCAAATAGCCTCCTATATTAAAATATGCAGAGAGTTTTTCATTTGTTACACCTCCAAGACCTGAACGAAAGCCCTCATAATTGTTGTATTTTATCAAATATTTTAAGTCGAGATCAAAAAAACCCAACTCTAGAAAACCCATCCCAAAGTCTTCAATGCGCTGTATTCTTTTTTCAACACCTTTGTCTGCAACAACTTCTTCAGACTCTATATAAATTTGTTTTTCTTCCTCTGTAAGAGGTTTTATTCTATACTGTTTCCAAAAGGAGCTGTTGTTTGTATTTTCAGTTTCACTCGCAAAAACTTGGATTCTTTTTTCTGCCCAATCTTCAGAGGTATTCAAACGGGGTTCTGTTATGTGTGAAATAATTTCAAAAGATGATATCTTGTTTTCACCCTTTGTAGCGAGTAATTTTCCGGAGGGTATTCTTTTTCCAAACAAATAGATGGGTTCAATTTGATTAATAAGGGTGACAGTCATTGAGGTCTTCTTGGGAAACCAAATTCCTTCAGTTTCTATCAACTCAAATTCGTGAACGATAGTAGCCTCCATATTCTCTTTGTGGTGAATAGTTGCTTTCTGAACTGCAAATGAAGTCCTGTCAATAAAAAACTGACCATGAAGAAGGGTGTTGGAATCATCCTTCAAGGGGGAAAATTGAATGATATAAAAAGGGTGTTTACTTTGAGAGTCTGTTTGAATTAATTCGAAGGTATAATTTTGAAAAGCATTTTTTGCAAGAGGGCCTCTAAAACGTTTATCGAAAAGTGTATATTCATTTTCATAAATAGATGTTGCATAAAAGGGTTTAACGAATAAGGGATAAAATGGTTGTTTAAAACCGGGAATGTTTGAGCCTAAAACAATTTGTGAATGTTTTTTTTGTTGATCAAAGAAGTGCTGTGAAGCTTCTTCAAAGATAAAGTTAGAATTGTCACTCAACAATTCTTGTGTTTGAGTGTCCTGTGTCTTAAAAATTACTTTAGTGTATCTTTTGTAGCTAAAAGAAGGTAATGCTTGTTCAGCATCAAGAATGGAAGCATTACTAATTACTTGTTCTATTATGGCTTTCGCCTGATTGGAATGTGTTGTGTCATTTTGGCTTACAGCCAAAACGGTAAAAAGTAAAAAGAGAATGTTAGCTTTTAATGGCATTGGGTTTGGTAACCAAAATTAAAAACAAATGTATTAAAAAAGCGACCTGAGAGTCGCCTTTTGTTTTAAGTTTAACTAGACAGTCATAATCTCCTTTTCCTTTGTGGCTAGAATATCATCTACTCGTTGTATGTATTTGTCTGTGAGTTTCTGAATATCAGTTTCAACAATTTTCAGCAAGTCTTCAGAAATGTCCAGTTCTTTGGCATCACTGTTGGCTATTTTTCTATCGTTTCTGATGCTTATTTTAGCATCTTCAGCCTCAGATTTTGCAACTTTTACTAATTCGCGTCTTCGTTCTTCGGTTAAGGGTGGGATGCTAATTATAATATTGTCTCCATTGTTCATAGGGTTAAAGCCTAAATTTGCTTTTAAAATTCCTTTTTCTATTTCAGGGATTAGACTTTTTTCCCAGGGCTGAACAGAAAGTGTTCGACCGTCTGGGGTATTGATGTTCGCAACTTGCGAAAGAGGAGTAGGGGTTCCGTAATAATCAACCGTGACACCGCCCAACATCCCCGGACTCGCTTTTCCTGCACGGATGTTTAAGAGTTGTTTTTCTAAAAACTTCAAGGCTTTAAGCATTGCCTCTTCTGTAGAGTCCATTAAAAACTTTATTTCTTCGGTCATTTTTTTATTTCTTTAATATTGTTTTAAAAATACTATTTTTTTACAAATTTACTTTGGTGCCTATTTTTTCACCATCCACTATCTTGAGAAGGTTGCCTTTTGCATTCATATCAAATACAATGATTGGAAGTTCATTTTCCTGACTTAGAGTAAATGCCGTAGTATCCATAACCTTTAGCCCCTTTCTTAATACATCATCAAAAGTGATGTAGTCAAATTTTGTGGCATCGGCATCTTTTTCAGGATCTGAAGTATAAATCCCATCTACTCGAGTGCCTTTTAAAATCACATCGGCGTGAATTTCGATAGCACGTAAAACAGCTGCAGAATCGGTGGTAAAGTAAGGGTTTCCGGTTCCACCTCCAAATATTACTACACGGCCTTTTTCAAGGTGACGTATCGCTCGGCGTCTGATAAAGGGTTCTGCAACTTCATTGATTTGTATAGCAGATTGCAGCCGCGTTTGTAAGCCTGCATCTTCACAGGCACTTTGCAATGCCAGTCCGTTAATTACAGTTGCAAGCATTCCCATATGATCACCTTGCACGCGGTCCATTCCTTTACTGGCTCCTGCAACACCTCTAAAAATATTTCCGCCGCCAATAACAATGGCAACCTGAACCCCTTTATCAACAACACTTTTAATTTCTTGAGCATATTCTGCCAGACGCTCCGGGTCAATTCCATATTGGCGATTGCCCATTAATGCTTCACCTGAGAGTTTGAGTAAGATTCTTTTGTATTGCATAGTCTGAAATTGTTCTGGTATTGTGGATTTTTAATTGCAGCAAAAGTACATAAAATATTTTTTGAAGTTAATTAAATGTAAAAAATGAAGCAGTATTTTCTTGCCACAAAAAAATCCGTTCCAAAGTTTGAAACGGATTTAAATAATTTTTACTGTTAAGGTCTTATCCCAGAGCCACTCTCTCAAAAGACACAACTTCAGCACCAGATTCAGCTTTAACATAAGCTGCAATACTTTGCTTGTTGTCTTTAATAAAATCTTGGTTGACCAAAGTATTGTCTTTAAAGAAACGATTTAGTTTTCCTTTGGCAATATTGTCTAACATTGCTTCCGGTTTACCTTCTTGACGTAATTGATCTTTTGCAATTTCAATTTCCTTGTCAATGGTCTCCTGATCTACACCGGCTTCATTTAAGGCAACCGGATTCATCGCAGCAGCTTGCATAGACACGTTTTTGGCAACTTCTTCTGCATTGTCACCTCCTTGGGAAAGACCGGTTAAAACAGCAATTTTATTGCCGGCATGAATATAAAACCCAACAAATGGAGCTTCCAGTGTTCTGTAGTCTCCTATTTCGATTTTTTCACCAATCACTCCGGTTTGCTCAATCAATTTTTCTGCAACTGTAATTCCTTTGTATTCTTTTGCAAGCAATTCTTCTTTTGTTGAAGTACTTAAAGCCAATTCAGCAAGATCGGTTGCAAAGTTTACAAAAGATTCGTTTTTAGCAACGAAATCTGTTTCACAATTTAAGGATACAATCACACCTCTGGTATTGTCATTGTTTACTTTTGCAATAACAGCTCCTTCAGTTGATTCACGGTCAGCTCTGTTTGCTGCTACCTTTTGACCTTTTTTTCGAAGTAGTTCAATTGCTTTATCATAATCACCATCAGCTTCAACCAATGCTTTCTTACAATCCATCATACCTGCTCCGGTAGCTTGTCTTAATTTATTTACTTCTGCGGCTGTAATCTTTGCCATAGTTTTATGTTTTTAAATCCCCGTCCCCAAATTTAATTGGGGAGGGATCTTGTTAATCAATATAAATTTTAATGTATAGTACTTTTAAGAACGAGATTCCCTTTTACAAGGGAAATGTTATTCCTCTTCACCACTTTTGTCTTCAGCGACTTCAGCAGTTTTTTCTTTTTTTGCTTTAGGTTCTTTCTTCGCTTTCTTTGGAGCTTCATCTGTAGAGTCTTCTTCTACTTCTGCCTTCTCTTTTTTCTTAGCCTTTTTAGCTGGTTTAGACGATTGCTGATCTTCACCTGCAGCATCTTTTTCAGCTTTTTCAGCTTTTCTTTCTGAAAGTGCTTCAGTGATTGATGCGCTTACATACTCAAGAATCTTTTCAATAGACTTTGATGCATCATCATTGGAAGGAATTGGGAAGTCAATTTCTCTGGGGTCAGAGTTGGTATCGACCATCGCAAAAATAGGAATGTTTAACTTTTGTGCTTCCTTCACAGCAATGTGTTCGCGTAATGTATCTACAATAAAAAGCGCAGCAGGTAAACGGCTCATATCTGAAATGGAACCTAAGTTTTTCTCAAGTTTTTCACGCTGACGCGTAACTTGAAGTCGTTCTTTTTTAGATAGCGTTTCAAAAGTACCATCCTGCTTCATTCTGTCAATAGAGGCCATTTTTTTAACGGCTTTTCTAATGGTTACAAAATTGGTTAGCATACCCCCGGGCCATCTTTCTGTGATGTATGGTTGGTTTGCATTTTTTGCATTTTCTGCAACGATGTCTTTTGCTTGTTTTTTGGTAGCTACGAAAAGTATTTTACGGCCACTGCCAGCAATTTTTTTCATAGCCTCTGCAGCTTCTTCAAGCTTTGCAGCGGTTTTGTAAAGGTTGATGATGTGAATCCCATTGCGCTCCATATAGATGTATGGGGCCATATTGGGGTTCCATTTTCTGGTGAGGTGACCAAAATGTACACCTGCATCAAGTAATTCTTTTACTTCGATTTTTTTTGCCATTTTTTAATAGTTTACGTTCTGTAATTTAGCAATGCGCAAGTAGCTTATATAAGGTCTTGGGCATTTAGATGCTAAACTAATTTTCTTTACGCTTAAAGCGAAAAAGAGAACAGCTGTTGTTTAAATAATTTTAGAACTTGTTTATCAAGATTGTAACAACCTTAATAAGGTTTCGCAACAAGTGCGGAATTAACGTTTAGAGAATTGGAATTTCTTACGCGCTTTCTTCTGTCCGAATTTTTTGCGCTCCACCATTCTTGGGTCTCTTGTTAACAAACCTTCCGGTTTTAGAGTTGTACGGTTTTCAGCATCCAATTCACACATTGCTCTTGAAAGCGCAAGACGAATTGCTTCTGCCTGACCTGTAATACCACCACCACTTACATTAATATTAATATCAAAGTTACTTTCATTATTGGTCAATGCCAATGGCTGCTTCACTTTATACTTTAATGTGTCTGTAGAAAAGTAGTTGTCAAACTCTCTTTTGTTCACGGTGATGTTTCCTTTTCCGGGAGCAACATAAACACGCGCTACTGCAGTTTTTCTTCTGCCGATTTTGTGAATAACTTCCATTACTTAATTTCGTTTAAGTTAATAGTTCTTGGCTTTTGCGCCTCGTGATCATGTGATTCACCTGCATAAACCTTTAAATTTCTAAAAAGTTCTGCTCCTAATTTGTTTTTAGGCAGCATTCCTTTTACCGATTTTTCAATCAATCGCTCCGGATTCTTAGCGAAAAGTTCTTTAGCAGTCAAACTTCTTTGTCCTCCGGGATAGCCAGTGTGACGGATGTACTCTTTTGCATCCCACTTTTTCCCGGTCAAGTTGATTTTTTCTGCGTTGGTGATAACAACGTTATCGCCACAATCAACGTGAGGAGTGAAGTTTGGCTTGTGCTTTCCTCTCAAAAGTTTTGCAACTTCAGAAGAAAGACGCCCTAAAGTCTGACCATCAGCATCAACGTGTAACCACTCTTTTGTAACGGTGGCTTTGTTTGCAGATACTGTTTTGTAACTTAATGTGTCCAAACTAATTCATTTTAAAACCTGTCTCTCAACAGGCGCGTTAAACATTCCTAATTAATTCTACTAACGAGAATTGGGGTGCAAATGTACAACTATAAATTTGATTTACAAACGGTGTAATTTTAATTTTTTTGACCCACAAGCAGACTTAAAATTTATTTTAAATGAAACTTTTTTAAGATAAAAAACAAATTTATACTATTTTATATCATTGGACCGTTTTAGAATACGTTAAATGATATTGGTAATTCAAATAAAAATGTTTGTTTTGCACAAAATTTAAAAATCTATACAATTATGAAAAAAGTATTTAGTTTGATTGTTTTTGCAGTTTTATTTACCAGTTGCTCATCTGATGATGATAATGGTGTGGCAATTGAAGGGACTTGGAAAATGACGGCATTTAAGTCTGAAAACGCCTATGATTTGAATGAAGATGGTATTATTTCCAATGATATAATGGGAGAAACCAATTGCTATCAAAATGAAACTTTAATTTTTAATAACACAACTGCATATCGTTGGTATAAATTTCTT
>NZ_CAXBAN010000055.1:0-9598 GCF_963973675.1 uncultured Planktosalinus sp.
TATAATCAGACAGATGCTGAGCCAAACGAGTGGGTTTATCAGTATGAAAGTTTTTTTCGGCTTTATCAAAAGCTTTTAGAAGTAATGTCGCATACATTGTTAATCGGTTGGTTTGGTGACCTAAAACTACAAAATATCTATGGAAATTTTCGGGAAATTCTTTTCCGGATACTTTCCATGTTTTTTCCGGCGCTTCTCTAGCGTCCTTCATTTATTTGTTTTGAAATTGGTTTTCTGGCCGAAAGTTTCGGTTAGTAAAAATAGTTTCAAACGGAGCTTTCAAAGCAGTCAATCAAAACCCTTCAGGAGAAGTGGGGTAGCGGAGGACTGCCGGGAAGTTCCCCACTTCTCCACAGGAGGGACGCCTCCTTTATTTACCGGGTTGCGACCGTCTGTCTTCTAAGCAGATGGTCTATGCCTTAGTGTCCAATCTTTAAAACATAAACGATGAAAAAAATAGCACTTGTTTTAGGTGTGGTTACACTGCTTATGGGGATTTATTCATGTACGCCCCAAAGTATGGAAACCCAAACCCCGGTCGCTTGTTGCGGTGATGTTGATCCGCTACCACCTCCGCCACCGCCCCCTCCGCCACCTGACGGAGATCAATAATGCAGTAACCCCGTGGGCACTTTGTTGTGTTTGCGGGTTTTTTTATTAATAATACTTGAAAAGTGAGACATAAGTCATGGTTCAAGTTTCAATATTTGGCTGATGACAAGTTCTTTATGTCGATTGTGGTTAAAATAGTAAAGTTGTTTGTTTTTATTTCCAATTTTGTTTTTAACTTTAGGGGATGCCTAATCAACTCCTACGCATATTTTTAATTTTCATAGTGCTAAATGCTACTGTTTTTTCCCAAGCGGTTGACAGCACACAACTGTATTACCAATGGGTCATTCACCCCAGCCAACCGGCCCATTTGCCTTCAGGGTATTTTCATTATCTGAATCTGGCCGACACTTTTATTAAAAGCGGTGATACACTTTCTGCCATCTATTCCAAGCGCCTGGCTGCCATAGCGGGTTTTAAGTTGGGCGCAGTTGCTGATAGCGAGCAGCATGTGGTGCAAGCCCTGCAATGGCTGGATGCACTCTCTGCCAATCCCGAAATCAAAAATAGCAGATATACCGGTTTCTACAACCTCCTGGGAATGATGTACCGCAGCAGAAACCATAATGATAAAGCCTTTGACTACTACAGCAGGGCATTGACCTATGCAGATACTATAACCGACAGCATCGGCTTGTTGAACAACCGCGGGGATGTGTATCTCAATATGAAAAAGTACGCATTGGCCGAGCAGGATTTCAGACAGGCGATTCGCCTGGGCCGCCGGCTGGAGGATACCGCCAAATGGGCTCGCGCCCTCAACAACCTGGGGGTTTTGCAACTGAAACAATACAACAGCGAGGGAACAGCAACCCTGCGGAGCGCCTTACAACTTCGGGAAGAAGCCGGGGATCTGGAGGGCTTGTATTCAAGCAACCGGCACCTAGCACTTTTCGCTTTAAGCGAAAGTGATACCGTAGCAGCACGCAATTATGCCACAATTTCACTGGGTATTGCCCGTAAACTCAACAGTGCATCCTATATACTGGAATCGCTCTCCATCCTAATGGATTTGAACAAAGAACCCCTAGTAAGCGAATACAAAACCCTTGCAGACAGTCTTAACAGGGCCAGACAGGAGGAACAAAACCTTTTTGCGGCCATGCGTTTTGACGTTGAAAAAGAAGCGATGAATACCCAGCGGGCAAAACTGGAACTGGATAAAGAGCGCAACCAAAAAACCTTCATAGTGATTATAGGGATTTTAGTGCTGCTCTTAATGATTTTAGGAATCTTTCTCATCCTCAGCAGAATCAGGCACATAAAACAGAAGGAAGTTTTCAAAACTGAAAGCCGTATCTCCAAAAAAGTACACGACGAGCTAGCCAATGACGTCTATCAGGTGATGGTCAAAATGCAAATTGAACAAGACAAGGATGAAGGCCTGCTCGATGACCTGGAGCATATTTACAACAAATCACGCGACATCTCCCGCGAATATCAGGCACTTGATACTACAACCCCCTTTGAAGAAACCTTTACCGATTTGCTGGCGTCATATCAGACTGATAGGGTAAAAATCATCAAACGGGAAACCAATCCCATAGACTGGAGCACGATGTCACCGGTAAAAAAGAATGCTGTTTACCGAGTCTTGCAGGAATTGATGACCAATATGAAAAAGCACAGCGGGGCAACGCTGGTGGCGGTGACCCTTAATCAAAACAAGCAAAACATTGAAATTCATTATTCCGATAATGGGGTGGGCACTTTGTTAAAAAAACAAAACGGCCTGCAAAATGCGGAATACCGTATTTTTACTATAAACGGAAGTATTACTTTTGAATCACAACCCAATAAAGGATTTAAAGCAACCATTACAATATAGATGTATTCAACAGTAATCATAGCAGACGATCTGGTGAGTATCAATGCCGGAGTCCACACCTTTTTGAGTCACCTGAGTATCAGGCTCATTGACAGTGTCAATTATTGTGATGATGCCCTGTTAAGAATACATGCAGCTGAGAAAGATGGGGAGATCCCTATGAGCTTCTCATCACCGATTAATCTTTCAAAACAGATCATCGTGAACAAAAAATTACGTCAGGCGAGGAACTTGCGCTCCACCTAAAAGGTGTGTACCCCGATTTAATAATCATAGTCTATACCATCGAAGACAAGGCCCAAACCGTACGGAATTTTATGCAAAAGCATCACGTGGACGCTTATGTCAACAAGGGCCGGTATGGCCTGCAAGAACTTTCTTTTGCTGTGGAAGAGGTGTTTAAGGGTAAAACATATATCGCCGCATCTGGCTCCGGTTTTAAAAGGTAATTCCTTTGTGGAAATTGACGATTATGAAATTGCTCTTCTAAAGCACCTTGTCTATGGAATGTTACAAGATGAAATCGCCCATTCCTATAAAATGCAGGGCATCAAGCCGTTCGGTTTAAGCTCTATTGAAAAACGTCTGGGCATGCTGCGCACCCAATTTGATGCAAAGAACGGTACACAATTGGTTGCCAAGGCCAAGGATTTGGGGTTGATTTGAGGTTCAAAGCTCAAGGTTTGTGCTTTGTTGAGTCCTAAATAGGATTATGGAACTTGTAGTTGCTGCTCTTGGTTTGTTGGTTTTGCTTTATAGTGTCTAGTATAACAGCGATGCAGCTTTATGGAACGCAATGCAATTCAGAATATAGTCGACAGGAACGGGGGAGCGGTGAGTGGCTGTAGTGTTTTTTTTAGTCCCAAATAGCTGGACGATTAATTTTCATTGCTCTTAGATATGAAAGGAATTGTCCTGCGTGAACAGATTCGTGATAACCAATCCGTAATAAATAGTTTCCAAGGTTTTTCTTGCTTCCATTTCCGGGGTGAACAATTTCCGTTTCGTTAATTTGTTTATCTGAAAACTGTCGTACACTTTCTAAAAATGTATTTCTATAGGGTTCGGCAAATTCAAGTTCGTCAGCCACACTAATGAAGGGTCGATTTTCCCATGGCGTTTTATAAGTTGTCATGCTCCCATTATTGATGATGATATTCCATCCATAATCGGCTTCTAAAACGTGCCTAATCATTTCTATGGCAGTCATTGCTTTTTCGTCAGGTTTCCAATAGTAATGGCTTTTAGGAAGTCCTTTCCAAAGTTTGATACTTTTACTTCTAATTTCCTCAAAGTTTAAAATTATAAGTTCGCTTTGGTTCATTTTCATTGTTTTAAGATAGTCATTTTCATTTGAGCCATCGGTAAGTTTATGAAAAGCAGGTGGTTCGTTGGTACCGAAGTTTTGTTTATGCACAAAGTTTGTTACAAGCCAAAAGCCTTGAATTTACTATTGCTTATTTTTCACCTTCCTTCTTGTAAGCTGTTTTTAATTCGTTTTCAATGGTTTCTAAATATATTTTGTCCATGGGGGTTGAATAGGTGTCAAACATTCTTCGCTGTCTGCTATAAAGTTCCTTTGCAGTTTGCAGACTTGTTTTATATACTGTCAGTTTATTCAATTTTTTGTAAGTCAAGGCTAAATAATACTGATTTTCTGCTAAATCATTGTACTCTGCTTGTTTTTTCAAGATCTCTAAAGCCTTTTCAAACTTACTGGTTTCTAAATAAAGTACTCCAAGATGCAAATAATCATAGGGACCAACGAAGTTTTCTGATTCATTTAATTTGATTTGTTTTTCTAGGATCGCTATGGCTTTTTCCTTTTGTCCAATTCCTTTGTAGCATAGGCCTTTGGCAATATTCAAATGGTAGGTTCCGTTTTGAGATTGTCCGATATCGTAATCCAGTATACGTTCCAGTTCTTCAATGTCTTTGATTGCTCCTGTGTAGTCTCTAAAGAATTGGTAACGACACCAACCTCTGTATCCTAAGTGTTTTTTTGGATTTAATTCAACGGCTTTATCGATTAGCTTTTTCCAGGTCACAAAATCCCCGCTTTTCAGATACGCAATGGATTTTGCCCAATAGGCGTAATCATATGTTGGGTCAATGGCAATTGCTTCGTCAAAAGCTATTTGAAATTCTTTACTAAATTGATAATGTCCGGCACTTTTTTCGGCTGCGATACAGGCTTCATACTTCAGGGTATCGCCGGAATATTTGTACGCTTCACAATTTTGTGCCCGGGAAATCGAAAACGCTCCTATGAGCGTTATAAATATCAAACTTTTCATCAAGGTAAAATTTCTATTAGTTGTCCATCGGTTATTTTAAAAATGAGGTACATATAATAGTCTACAGGAGTTTCGCCACTGTATAAAATTGCCCATTTTTCAATTCCTTTTATAATGTTTTCAAGTTGCGAGACAATGGCATCATCAAATTTTGTTTCCCGGTACTCATTATCAGATTGTAACACTCTAAATCTCCCTGCCTTCCCCTCACAGTTTACCATAAATCGTATTCTGATGAAGCCAGATCCTTATTTGCTATAGTCTGGAAATTGTCTTTGTATGTTTGAAGGATTCTCGATTTTTCTCCGTTGTAAATCGGACCTCCTCCCAGATTGAAGTATTGCTTACTATTTTCATCACCATTACACACTTTAAAGTCCCTTTCGTCAATTTGGTCATTCTGTTTGATGTCTCCAACCCAGCGTAAATATTCTTGTTTTTCTAGCGTTTTCTTTTCCGATTGACAACTCACTAAAATTAAAAATACTAGAGGTAGTAGTGATTTCTTCATTTTGTTATTTCTGATTATCTAATAAATTGAATGAATTGTAAACTTAAGTTATATAAAAGTAGTACCCTGTTGAATGTTCCATAGAAAATAGTTAAGCTAAAAATACTCAAAAACAATCACTTGTTCCTATGTGCGTTTTTTTATTTGTAACAAACACCTGAGAGAGTGGGAGCGTACACTTCCTTCATTTAAATTATGGGGGATGAAACAAATATAACTAACTTTTTTATTTAGCTATCAGATGTGCGTTTTTTCTCAAGGGTGTAAAAAGAAACGGTTTTGGAATGCCATCGGGAGACTGCAGGACGGTTTTGGAAATTTTATGGCACTTGGTTTGCTCCGAAAATAGTGGCTTTGGATAGTAGAGTAGTTATTTTTGTTAGTTTCCCAAATTCACTTCCGTCCCTATCAACGTCAAAGTGCAACTGATTCTAATTCCTCGCAGGGTTCTGTTAATAACTACGGCCTTGGTAGTTCCATCAAGAATGTAAAATCTGTCACCACTGACTATTTATTTAGCGATGAGCCGCTCGATTGCAGCTCGAACACGACCCATGTCGCTCGAGCACATTGTGTGTAGCTCTGAACCATTGTCTTCGTGGTATTCCATGCCGGGATGAATAAACTGTATTACCCCGGACTTGTCCAGTATAAATGTCACAGAAGTACCCGGTCGATCAGGACCTGTTAACCACCAGTCCTTTAGTGTTTTATTGCGCCAATCCCAGTCAATAGCGATGGGAAACTTAAAATCCCTCGCTTCCACCACACGATTTACCCTTTCTTTATCTAAAGGATCATCTCTACCGGCTTTAGGATGGAAAACACCAATCATCTTAAGGCCTTTATCAGCGTATTCTTCATACAGCTGATTAAGCGCAGGGGTACTACTTGCGCAGAAGGGACAGGTGTCTGTAAACCAACGAACCAACACAACATTTCCCTTTAGGTTTTCCAGCGTAAGTGGTTGAGAGTTGAGCCATCCATCAAATTTAAATGGTGGCGCTGCAACACCGATGAGGTCGTCTCCGGCAGTTCTATCCATATCTGTAAGATACTTTAAATATTCTGCAATTATGGAATCGGCTTTTGCCTCAGACATTCCTTTCTCAATGAAAAGCTCACGCTGGTGCTCCCAGGACTTCACGGTTACATAGTCATTCTCGGGGTCTGCCTCAGCGTGGTGCATCTCATGGTTTCCACTTTTGGAATCTTGCGCAGTACAAGGGAGAATCGTAGCACAGAGGGCCAACGCCAAAATTCCACTGAATATGTTTTTTTGTTGTTTCATAGTGTTTTTAGTTTTGTGAAAGTTATTTGTTTAATTTTTATCGGTAATTCCCGCTAAGGTTTATGTGTAATGTTAGATGTTTGGTTAGGCCAAAAACGGCAAGCAAATCACAGAATTATCAACTTGACTTTTCAGCCATTCGTCATTTGGTTTTGAAAATGAAATACTTTGTCTTGGCATATTTTTATTAGTTGGTATAAATATTCATCATATACACATCGTTTACAAATTGTTGCCTTCGGTTAGTATTTGAAAAGTAGGCGAATACGAAGTACCAAAGTTTCGGTTTATAAATTAACCTCTAAAAATTCAAAAATTTTCGATTTAGCACTTCTCTTGCCATTAACCATAGGGTGTACACAGTTTTTATCTTCCATGATACTCCATATTAGGTATTTCCTCGTTATTTTTTAAAAACCTATTAAACCAATTAATCACCTGTTTGTCAACTTCCTCCCTGTGTTCAGATATTCCGTGATCTCCTCCTTCAAACATGATTAGTCTGTATGGAATTCTATATTTTTCAAATTCCAATGCTAAATTTAGACTTTGTTCGGGTTTTACACGCCAATCTGCATTTCCATGTAACATAAGAATTGGAACGTCTTTAGGAAATTTATCTGCCCATTTTATAGCTGACCTTTTCTCGATTTCAATATCTTTACTATTGACATAATTAGGAATCAGTTCTGCAATAACCTTTGTTTACATCTCAGGTCTATCTTCCATCATGCTTAATGCATCTGATAATGCACCACCAACAACAGCAGCTTTAATTTCATCCATTTTTGATAATGCGATGTAAGTCATCATCCCACCGCGACTCCAGCCATACATGCCTATTTTTTCAGTATCTGCTCCTTGTATTTCTTTTAGGACTGTTGGTAGTATAGTTATATCATTCACATCTTTTCCTCCAAATTCTTCTTTTCCTTCACTACCACCATTTCCCCTGTATTGACTAGCTATTACAACATACCCTTCTTTTGCAATTTGCCCAAGAGTTATCGCACCATGAGCAACTACTAATGAACCAAAATCTCTATTTCCTCCTTTTTTAGGTTTAGCCATTAAGCCACGAATTTTCAATCCATCACTTAAGTAAGTTATACCATAAACTTCTATACTGTCGAGGTATTTAAACTGGGGTTTCCATTGTTTTTCAGCACTTGTAGAATCTATCAAATATGGATATATTGGATAATTTGACCAATCGGTTATTAAATCCTTTTTTATTAAAAGATTAGATTCTTGTGCTTGAATTGATACAGTAAATAGAACAAGGATAATTGACTTTATATATTTCATAGTGTGGTTTTTTTAAATTGTGTTCGACATAAGTAAATCAAAAACAAAACCTCCGGTTATTGCTGATCTATTTCTTATGTGCTACTGTTTAGGTTTTAATAGTGTTTATACACTCTATAAGTCATATAAACAACATGTTTTTAGTTTAGGGGAGTACTCAAATATAAATATTTGATGTTACAACGCACAATCGTAAACTTAATTCATTGATATTTAATTTTTTATGGGAACTATTATTCTTTAGGCAAAGGTGCACTCCGTGTCTATTCGGGTTGGAAGTTTGCAACCAGGTTGGTTGCCCGATTTCAGCTGCTCTTTAAAAGTTGATCAAAGGTTTCCCTGATTTCTTTTGATGAAGGTTTGGCTGCTTTTGGATCAATGATTTTACCTTCTGTATCAATCAATATGAAGGAGGGTAATCCAAAAGCTTGATAATCCAAATAGGTTTTAGAATCCCATGACTGGGGCACTCTGAGACTTGTACCCATATTTTTATGTTCCCTGACATAGTCACGCCATATATTCTCGTCTTCATTTACTGAGATACTCACGAATGCAATATTATCCTCTTTATAATCAGCATGTAGGTCCAGTAAGTAGGGTAGTTCCCGTCCTGAACGCGGACAGAGGGTTTGCCAAAAATCAATATAGACATACTTGCCTTTAAAGTCATTTAATGAAACCAGATTATCATCAACGTCTTTAAGTGTGAATGGGGGCGCCGGCTGTCCCGGTGCCAACAATTGTTTTTCCTCATAAAGTAATTTCAACTGCGCTGCATAATGAGAATCTTTGTTGTGTTCTTTAAAATAATCGTAGTAGCTCTCAAAGCCTGCAAGACCTTTCTCACTAAGTCTCATATTCAGTGCATTAAATAGTGCATAGGCTCTTACATTATCATTTTTAAGTTCTTTGATTACACTTAAGCTTTCATCAAAAGGCGCATTGGGCTCGGCTGCTTTAACAGAATCCAGCTTACTTAAGCGTTCGTTGACTTTCATCTCAATATAGTAACTTAAGAAAAAGCGGTATTCCATTATGTCAAGGTACTCATCATTTTCTAATGACAATTGATTGATGAAATCATAATAATTTTCCGGTTGCTCCTCTTTTCGTTCGCCTAGCCTTATTTTAAGACCCGCATTACTAAATTCAACCATCGCTTTTGCATATTCCTCAAAATCTGTTGACAGTGATTGATCGCCAATCAATTCTTCAATATAATGTTTGTTTGCAGACGACATAGAATCCAGGTATTTACCGGCATTCTCTAAAGATTCATTGTAAACGTAATTATAATCTACTTTTCTAAGTTTTTCGCTTATTGAGTCTAACAATACATTTTCAACAGCCAAACTTCCTTCATAGTTAAAACTACTGTCAATATTTGATGCGTCAAATGAAATTTCTAAGGTTTCTCGCGGTTGTAGAAAAATATTTTTGAACGTACTCCCAAAGGTCAACATTTTAATAACAGGTTTGTCAATTGGCAGGTTGATTTCAAACGTTCCATCCTGAACATCTATTTCAGTAAACCGTTTTCCTTTACCCATAAAATCTTGGATTTTTAAAACTGTCTGGTCGTGATTTTCAATTTGACCTGTTATAGAAACCTCGTTAGGGATTTCTTGTTTTTTTTGACAAGATGCACCAATGAGTAATATTGTGAATCCAAGTGTCAATAGTGTTTTCATAAGCTCACTTCTTTGATTAATGTTGTTTTAAAAACTATTCTAATTTAAACCCTTCCA
>NZ_CAXBAN010000056.1:0-9591 GCF_963973675.1 uncultured Planktosalinus sp.
AAATAAGGAGAATTCTTAAAAAATCGATGGAATTCTAGCTATATTTGTAAGACGATTACTTCAGTGACCATGGAAACAAAAAATCTCTTCGAAAACACAGAAGTTGCTTTTTCTCTAAAAACAGATTCTGAACTTGAACGCGCCTATTTTTTATTTAAAATGATTAGCAGTGAACCTTTGGTGAAAATAGGAACAGCCGCGACAAAATTTGCTTTAAATATCAATTTACCTGTTGAAGGGCTCATTAGATCAACTGTTTTTGATCATTTTTGTGGTGGGGTGAACGAAGAAGACTGCATGCCGGTGGTCGAAAAAATGCATCAAAAAGGAGTATGCTCTGTATTAGATTATTCAGTTGAAGGGAAAAATCTTGAAATGTCATTTGATATTGCTACTGACAAAGTATTACGACTTACAGAATTTGCAGAAAACAAAGAAGCATTACCATTTTCAGTTTTTAAACCTACTGGATTTGGCAGATTTGAAGTTTATAGAAAAGTTTCTGAGAATGAGCCTTTAACCGATATTGAAACAATTGAATGGGAAAAAATTATTGAGCGGTTTGATAAAGTGTGTCAAAAATGTTCAGAAACAGGAGTTTCACTTTTGATTGATGCTGAAGAGAGTTGGATTCAAAAGTCAGTAGATGATTTGATTCTTGAAATGATGCGTAAATACAACAAGGATAAGGTTGTAATTTATAATACTATTCAATGTTACCGCTGGGATCGTTTGGACTACTTGAATTTAGTCCTAAAAATTGCTTCTGAAGAAGGGTTTAAGCTTGGTTTCAAAATAGTTAGAGGTGCCTATCTTGAAAAAGAAAACAACAGAGCTGAAGAAATGGGCTATAAAAGCCCCATTTGCCCAACTAAAAAAGCAACCGATGATAATTTTGATTCCATTATGTCATTTATGTTTGATCACCCGGATGTAATGACCGTTTTTATCGGAACACATAATGAAGAAAGTTGCTATAAAGCTATGGAGTTGATGAAACAAAAAGGCATTGAAAAAAACGATCTAAGAGTCTGGTTTGGTCAGTTATTTGGCATGAGCGACCACATCAGCTTTAATTTAGGACTTGAAGGATACAATGTGTCAAAATATTTACCTTTCGGGCCAGTTAAAGATGTTATGCCTTATTTAATTAGACGTGCTGAAGAAAATACTTCTGTTGCCGGACAAACCAGCAGGGAGTTAAATTTGATAAAAAGAGAAAAAGAGAGAAGAAAACTTTAATGCTTTTTATTTAAAGAAACTATAAATGCTTTTTCAGGACAGTTTTCTACTTCAAGACGGATTTGTTCACCCTTTACTTTTCCATAGATCACATACAGATTACAGGAGTCCCTTTTTGTGTCACTTTCACTAAAGTTTACATTTCCTGTTTGAAGTAAATTTGTAACATAAGTTGTATCAAGCTGCTTGGTTTTAATTTGTGTTAAAACATTCTCTGAATAAACTTTTGGTTTAATTCTAATGTTTTTTTTGACCCTGGCATCCGGACTGTAATCACAACTAGCACCTTTTTTATTGAGAAAGAAAAATAAAAATATTAACCCAATTGAGAATCCAAAAAGGTAGAAGGCCAAACGCTGTGTAAATTTCATAAAGTACTAGAGAATAAACAAGTTAATATCACTGTATGGCATGTCAAACCAATCTGAGATTGATTTATTTGTTAAAATGCCTCTGTAAAAGTACAACCCATTTTTTAAACCATTGTCAAAACGAATGGCATTTTCGAGACCACCGGATTCCGCTATATCAATAAGGTAAGAAGTAAATATATTGCTAATAGAAATAGAAGCTGTTTTTGGGTAACGCGCAGGTATATTAGGAACTCCATAATGAATCACACCATTTTTAATGATAATAGGACTGTCATGACTTGTCATTTCAGAAGTTTCAAAGCAGCCACCCATATCAATACTAACGTCTATGACGACAGCTCCTTTTTTCATGTTTTCAACCATTGTTTTTGAAACAATAATGGGTGATCTATTTTTACCTCTAATAGCACCTATAGCAACATCACAACGTTTTAATGCTTTTAATAAATTTTTTGGCTGTATCGTTGAAGTATAGATTGGATGCCCAATGTTTGCTTGTAAACAACGTAACTTAGTGATTGAGTTATCAAAAACTTTGATACTTGCACCCAATCCCAATGCTGATCGAGCTGCAAATTCGCCAACAGTACCAGCGCCGATAATGACAACTTCAATTGGCGGAACACCGCTTATGTTTCCAAACATTAACCCATTGCCTTCTTTAGCATTTACCATAAGTTCTGCTGCAATTAGTACCGAAGCGGTACCGGCAAGTTCACTCAATGATCTAACAGCCGGAAATGCCCCATTTTCATCCTGAAGAAACTCAAATGCTAACGCAGTGATTTTCTTCTTTGCCAATGCTTCAAAATAAGATTTTTCTCTTGTTTTTAATTGTAAGGCAGAAATTAAAACAGATTTTGGGTTTATCATTTTAATTTCATCTAGAGTAGGGGGTTCTACTTTCAAAACTATGGGGCAGGAAAATATTTTTTTTGTTTCGCGCGTAAGGATCGCCCCGGCATCAGCATAAGCTTTGTCACTATAGCTGGCGCCTTCACCGGCACCATTTTCTATAAGTATTTTATGACCTTGAGCAACAATTGCAGATACTGCATCGGGTGTGAGACAAATTCTCTTTTCCTGGAAGTAAATTTCTTTTGGAATTCCTATGAATAAATCTCCTTTGGTTTTTTGAATTTCGAGAGTTTCCTCTTTTGGAATAAGCTGAGCAGCTGTAAATGGAGTGATAGACTTAGCCATTAAGGTTTTGGTTGATTGGAAAAACTAAATTACAACTTTAGGACTAATGTTGCAAATGTGTAATAAAATGTTTATTAACGGAATAAGTCTTTTAATTCATCCCATAAAGTGCGCTTGGTCTTAAGTTCTTCTTCAAATGCTTTCATATCATCAACTCCACGAATTTTGTTGAATACTTTAGCACGTATTAGATAAACTGCAGGAATTATTATTAACATTACAGGAATCATATAAACTAATTCTACCTCATCTATATTTCTACTTTGATTAATTAAACCCCAAGTTTGGAAAATATACATAAAAAGTGGCACCAGTATAATCCAATGCCACCAGTGTTTACAGGTAAAAAACCATATCAGTAACAAATATAATGGAATTACCTTTCCTGAAAGAAACCAAGCGAATTGATACCAAGAAAGATAGCTTGTTTCGATATTAAACAAAAAAGTTTCCCAAACTTGACCGTCTGGGAAACTTTCATACAAATAAAATAAATAGGGTGAGATTGCTATCAATAAAATAACAATTCCACCTCCTATTGTAAACTTTTTTCTATCCTTGTCTTGGGACCTGGATTGTAGTTGTGTCGATTTGTTGTTCATCGTTGTCTATGCTTTCTGGTGTACAAGATACAAATAATCCAGCAAAAAAGATAGCAACAAAAAATACTGCTTTTGACATTTTCATAATTTTAGTTTTTGTGAGGTTAATAGTACAAACCTATGTAAAAAAAACTAAAGTATTTTAAAAAATATTCCCGTATCTTAGTAAGTTATTTTTTGACAAAGTTATTCTAAGCTTATTTTAATGTCGATTTGGGGTCTTGACTAAAAAAGGGAGGCGATAAACCCAGTGTTTATCATAAAAGCGGTTATTTTAATTGTTTGCTATTTATTCACAGGCAATAATTTTTAGAGTTCTTGTTCCGTCATTGTTTTGTGTAACAATTATGTCATTTTTATGATTGGGCAAAATCCTTGATATTTTTTCAGGCCATTCAATAAAGTTCCAATAATCACTATAAAAGTATTCTTCTATACCTATATCCAAAGCCTCTTTTTCATCATTGACTCTGTAAAAATCAAAATGATATAATTTATCATTTTTAACTTCATACTCATTAACTAATGAAAAGGTGGGGCTGTTTACCACATCTGAATAACCAAGTTGTTTTACTATTTCTTTTATAAGGGTAGTTTTGCCTACTCCCATATCACCATAAAAAAGGAGTTTTTTTCCAGAAATACCAGAAAGCACAGCATTTGCCGCTTCAGGCAAGTGAGATAAGTCGTAGGTGTAAGTCATAACTTTGGGGTTACGAGCTCAAATATAGTGAAAAATTCTTTATCGTGGCAATAAAACAGCAAATGGTATAATCATTTCTTCTAAAGACACTCCACCATGCTGATAAGTGTTTCTAAAATAACTTACATAGTGATTGTAATTGTTTGGATATGCAAAGAATAAGTCTCCCTTTGCAAAAATAAATGAGCTACTCATATTGATGCTTGGAAGGTGAATGCTTTTTGGATCTTTAGCCGCTAAAACATCTTTGGATTCATAAGTGAGGCTTTTGCCGGTTTTATATCTTAAATTCAAACTGGTGTTTTTATCTCCAATAACTTTTGATGGATTTTTTACATTAATTGTACCATGATCGGTAGTTAGTATTAATTTAAATCCAAGTTGAGCTGCTTGTTGTATAATCTCCAATAAGGGTGAGTTTTTAAACCAACTTTGTGTTAATGAACGATATGACTTATCGGTCGACGCTAATTCCTTAATAACATCCATTTCAGTTTTTGCATGAGATATCATATCAACAAAATTGTATACAACCACGGTTAAATCATTTTCCTTTTGAGATTTAAAGCTTTCAACTAGTTTTTTACCCTGCTTAAGGCTTGTGATTTTATAATAATCATATTTTATATTCATTCCCAGACGCTTCAATTGTGTTTCCAGAAACTCTTGTTCATGCATGTTTTTTCCACCTTCATCTGTGTCATTTAGCCATAAATCAGGGTGTAACTTATCCATATCATCAGGCATTAAGCCAGAAAAAATAGCATTTCTGGAGTATTGAGTGGCTGTGGGTAAAATACTGAAAAAAGCAGACTCCTTTTCTTTTTTATAAATATTTGTAAGTATTGGCTCAAAGGAAAGCCATTGATCATATCTTAAATTGTCAACAACTATAAGTAAGGTGGGTTGTGTGTTTGTAATTTCGGGCGCAATTTTTTCTCTGAAAAGTGTGTGTGACATTACAGGAGCGTCCTGAGTGTTTTTAAACCAATCAGGATAATTTTTATCAATAAACTTACAGAACTGGGTATTTGCCTCCGATTTTTGTGACTCGAGTATTTCAAACATACTTGAATCTTCAATTTCTTCTAACCGTAATTCCCAATTTATCAATTTTTGATATAATTCAATCCAACCCTGATAGGAATTGATCATTGACATATCCATCGCGATTTTTCTAAATTCCTGCTGGTAATTGGAAGTGGTTTTTTGAGAAACCAACCTGGAGTGATCAAGATTTTTTTTAAGACTCAGTAATATTTGGTTTGGATTTACAGGTTTAATAAGATAATCAGCGATTTTTGAACCAATGGCTTCTTCCATAATATATTCTTCTTCACTCTTTGTGATCATCACAACCGGAAGGGTTGGTTTTTTTTCTTTAATTTCATGCAGAGTTTCTATTCCCGTCAAACCAGGCATGTTTTCATCTAAAAAAACAATATCAAAATTCATTTTATCAATTTCTTCCAACGCCTCTGTTCCACTTTGAGCTTTTGTGACTATATAATTTTTATTTTCTAAAAAAAGAATGTGGGGTTTTAATAAATCTATTTCATCGTCCACCCAAAGTATGTGTATCTTATTCATTGTATGTATTTTCTTAATTTAATTATCAATATTCATTACATTTGCGAAGTAGTATCCTTCAAATATATTTTTAAATTATTCGCCTTTGATTTCGAACCAAAAACTTAATATTTTAAACGACCCAATTTACGGTTTTATTACTATACCTGATACAATCATTTTTGAGTTAATTGAAGACCCTTTGTTTCAAAGGTTGCGTAGAATAACTCAAATGGGGCTTTCATATCTGGTATACCCGGGCGCAAATCACACACGTTTTCACCATGCCCTTGGCTGTATGCATTTAATGCAAAAAGCAATACAAGTTCTACGCTTCAAAGGAGTTAACATTACTGCCAAAGAGGAAGAAGCATTACATATTGCTATTTTATTACACGATATTGGTCATGGGCCTTTTTCACATGCTATGGAAAATAGCATTATAGAAGGAGTTTCTCACGAGGAAATTTCATTACTTTTTATGCAATATCTCAACGAAAAGTTTAACGGAAGATTAACGCTTGCCATTCAAATTTTTAAAGGGAACCATAATAAAAAATTTCTTTGTCAATTAATTTCAGGCCAACTTGACATGGATAGATTGGATTATCTAAAACGCGACAGTTTTTATGCCGGTACTCCCGAAGGTAATATCAATTCCGAACGATTAATCACTATGCTCAATGTTGCAGACAACGAACTTGTAGTTGAAGAAAAGGGGGTTTACTCAGTTGAAAAATTTATAGTAGCGAGGCGGTTTATGTATTGGCAGGTATATCTTCACAAAACAAGCATTGTAGCTGAACAAATTTTGACAAATATTCTTGTTCGTGCAAAAGAACTCATCAAACAAGGTAAAACGTTAAAAGCCAGTAGTTCACTCATTTTTTTTCTCACAAAAAAAATCTACAAATCAACAATTGATAAAGAATTGATATTAAAATTTTCAGAATTGGATGATTTTGATATCATTGCAGCTGTAAAAGAGTGGAAAAACTGTGATGATTTTGTATTGAGTAACTTATGCAAAATGCTATTAAACAGAAACCTGCTAAAAATTAAAGTGAAAGACAAACCTTTTTCTGATCATGCTTTAAATACCAAACTTCAAAAAGTAATGCAAAAATACAAGCTTTCGAAAGATGAAGCCTCCTTTTTTTCATTTCGAGGAACCATAACAAATTTGGCCTATAGCGATTCAAAGCAAAAAATATTTCTTTTGACTCAAAAAGGAAAAGTGACTGATATTACAGCAGTAAGCGACCAAATTAACAGTAAAGTATTAACAAATGAAATAACAAAAAATTATCTCTGTTATCCAAAAACTAAAGATTGAGCCTTTTTTCCTATTTTTGCTAGATTGAAACAAACTAATCAGAACCAATTTTTTAAATATAATAACTAACTGTTGTTTCAGCATCAAAGAATTTAATCAAAAACAATAGATGAAATTTACAGCGGAACAAATTGCTACAATTTTAGAAGGAGAAGTAGACGGAAACCCTAAAATTGAAGTATCAAAATTATCAAAAATTGAAGAAGGAGAAATAGGGTCACTCACATTTCTTTCCAATCCTAAATATACCTCCTATATTTACTCAACAAATGCTTCAATAACCATAGTTGATAAAGGCTTTACTCCAGAAGAACAATTGAATACCACCCTCATTAGAGTTGAAAATGCTTACAAAGCTTTTTCAAAACTTTTAGAATATTATAATATGGTTAAGCTTAATAAAACCGGAATTGAAAAACCAGTTTTTAAGTCTGAAAATGCTAAATTAGGCAAAAACATTTATCTAGGAGCTTTTTCCTACATTGGTGATGATGTAATGATAGGAGACAATGTAAAAATATTTCCGGGAGTTTATATTGGTGATAATGTTGTTATAGGTGATAATGTTATTGTATTTGCAGGAGCAAAAATTTATTCAGAGACCAATATTGGAAATAATTGCATTATTCATAGTGGAGTTATTTTAGGAGCAGATGGCTTTGGTTTTGCACCAAGCGATAATGGTGAATACAACAAAGTACCTCAAACTGGCAATGTAATAATTGAAGATTCAGTTGATATAGGTGCAGGTACTACAATCGACAGAGCTACTTTAGGCTCAACAATTATAAAAAAGGGAGTGAAACTTGACAATCAGATTCAAATTGCCCATAATGTTGAAATTGGTGAAAACACTGTTATTGCAGCTCAAACAGGTATTGCAGGTTCAACAAAAATTGGAAAAAACTGTATGATTGGGGGCCAAGTAGGAATTGCTGGTCATCTTAACATTGGGAACAATGTAAAAATTCAGGCCCAAAGTGGCATAGGAAGGAATGTTAAGGACAATGAGACCCTACAAGGTTCGCCTGCTTTAAACTATGGTGATTATAATAAAAGTTATGTGCACTTTAAAAATTTTCCAAAAATAATAGATAGAATAAACAATATTGAAAAAAAGAATGGCAATGAGTGAATGTCTTATTAAACAACGCACTTTAGGTAAAGAAATTTCCCTTAAGGGAGTTGGGTTACATACTGGTAAAGAAGTAACACTAACTTTAAAGCCCGCCCCCATTAATTTTGGCTACGCTTTTATAAGAGTAGATCTTGAAGGCAGCCCAGTTATTGAAGCAGATGCAAATTATGTTATAAATACCCAAAGAGGAACAAACCTTGAAAAACGTGGTGTAAAAATTCACACATCAGAACATGTACTGGCGGCACTTGTAGGTATGGAAGTAGACAATTGTATTTTAGAGCTTAATGCTCCGGAACCCCCTATTATGGACGGCTCATCAAAATATTTTGTAGAAGCAATTGAAAAAGCCGGAATAATTGAACAAGAAGCACCAAGAGAAGAATATATTGTTAAAGATGCAATTTCTTATTTGGATGAAGAATCAGGTAGCGAAATCATTGTGATGCCAGCTGAAGAATATCAGGTAACTACTATGGTTGATTTTGGCACAAAAGTTTTGGGAACTCAGAATGCTACTTTAAAATCATTAAAAGAATTTAAAGATGAAATCTCCAATGCACGAACATTTAGTTTTCTTCATGAAATTGAAATGCTACTCGAAAATGGTTTAATAAAAGGAGGAGATTTAAATAACGCGATTGTTTATGTGGACAAAGAGTTATCTCCTTCAACTATGGAAAAGTTAAGGATAGCCTTCAAAAAAGACTCCATATCAGTTAAACCAAACGGAATCCTTGACAATTTAACATTACATCATCCTAATGAAGCTGCAAGACACAAATTGCTTGATGTAATAGGTGATTTAGCCCTTATTGGCACAAGAATAAAAGGAAAAGTGATAGCAAACAAGCCTGGGCACCACGTAAATACCCAGTTTGCAAAAAAACTTTCAAAATTAATCAAAATTGAAAAACGCAACAATGTTCCAAAATTTGATTTATCCCAACCACCTTTAATGGATGTAAATCAAATAATGGACATGCTTCCTCACAGGCCGCCATTTCTTTTAGTTGACAAAATTATTGAACTTTCAGACAGCCATGTTGTTGGACTTAAAAATGTCACAATGAATGAGCCATTTTTTGTTGGTCATTTTCCAGGAGCCCCCGTAATGCCAGGGGTTCTAATTGTCGAAGCAATGGCACAAACAGGAGGTATCTTAGCATTAAGTACTGTGCCTGACCCTGAAAATTACCTCACTTATTTTATGAAAATTAATAATGTAAAATTTAAACAACAGGTTTTACCGGGTGATACCTTAGTATTTAAGCTCGACCTAATAACTCCAATCAGACGAGGTATTGTTCATATGCAAGGAAATGCCTATGCTAATGACAAACTCGTAACAGAAGCAGAGCTGATGGCTCAAATAGTAAAAACAAAAGAGTAAAAAATGAATCAACCCTTAGCATACGTCCATC
>NZ_CAXBAN010000057.1:0-9469 GCF_963973675.1 uncultured Planktosalinus sp.
GATGTGCAAACCATAAATCAGGACAGTTTTAACGAGGCATTTAACACGACTTCCTTTTACGGCGTGGTGCCCCGAATTGTATTGTTGACTGTAAAATATGATTTGTAGGTAGTAGTTTTTTAGTGGTGAGAGGGTAGCGTTGAGTTGGATTTTGAGTTTATAAGTATTTGTGTTTCAGAGTTGATTATTTTTGCATCCAATGGGTTAAAAACTTTATGTGTCATTTTCTTCGAAAATCTTCTTTACCTATTAGGGACGATTTTAATTCACAAATTTCCTACAATATTTCTAGTAGGATTGTTGTTTTCCGGAGTTCTTTTTTTAGGAGTTTTTTCGGGATTAACTATTAAGAAACCTGCTTAAAGTTTCAATTAAACAGTTTTTTTATTTTTATTAAATCTGTGTAATTACTAGTGCATACTATTCTTCAACAAACCCAAATGCTTTTCTTACCGCTTCGACCATATCCAGTTGTTCCCAGGTAAAAAGTTCCACTTTAAGTTCTTTTTTTCCTGAATAGGGGCTTTCAAATACTTTGGTGATGGTTTGTGGCTCGCGTCCCATGTGGCCATAAGCTGCCGTTTCGCTATAAATAGGGTTACGCAGTTTTAATCTTGATTCAATAGCTGCGGGGCGCATATCAAATAGCTTTATGACTTGATCGGCTATTTCACCATCGGTAAGGTTTAGTTTGCAGGAGCCATAGGTGTTCACGTTGATGGAGGTGGGGTGCACCACACCAATGGCATAACTTACCTGGACCAACACTTCATCAGCTATTCCGGCTGCAACTAGATTCTTTGCGATGTGACGTGCTGCATAAGCGGCACTTCGGTCGACTTTGCTTGGGTCTTTCCCGGAGAAAGCACCACCACCGTGAGCACCTTTACCTCCATAAGTATCTACTATGATTTTTCTTCCGGTTAAACCAGTATCACCGTGTGGTCCTCCAATTACAAATTTTCCGGTGGGGTTAATGTGGTAAATAATATCATCATTAAACAATTCCTGAACATATTCAGGCAATTGTGCTTTTACCCTTGGTATAAGGATATTAATGATGTCGCTTTTGATTTTAGCGAGCATTGTTGCGTCTTCGTCAAAATCATCGTGTTGTGTAGAAACCACAATTGCCACTATCTTTTGAGGTACATTGTCATCACTATATTCAATGGTGACCTGGCTTTTGGAATCGGGTCTTAAGTAAGGTATTTCCTTTTCTTCGCGACGCAAGTCAGCCAGTTCGATTAGAATTTTATGTGAAATATCCAGTGCAAGTGGCATAAAATTAGCGGTTTCGCTTGTTGCATACCCAAACATCATTCCCTGGTCGCCGGCACCTTGTTCTTCTTTGTTTGCACGGTCCACGCCCTGATTAATGTCCTGCGACTGCTCGTGAATTAATGAAATGACCCCGCAGGAATCACCACTGAATTTATAAGCTCCCTTAGTATAGCCAATTTTATTGACCACATCTCGTGCTATTTGCTGTACATCAATATAAGTATTGCTTTTCACCTCACCTGCAAGTACTACCTGGCCGGTAGTGACCAATGTTTCACAGGCTACTTTAGACTGAGGGTCAAAGGCGAGAAAATTATCTAAAAGGGCGTCACTAATTTGGTCAGCAACTTTATCAGGATGTCCTTCAGAGACACTTTCTGAAGTAAATAAATAAGCCATAAAGTCAAGTTTATAAAAATTAAAATTAGGGAAAATAATTGACGTAAAAAAGCAGGTAGAATACACACTGTTTTAGCATTTTTATACGAAACCTAAATTCTAATATTCTCTATTATAGTAGCCAGTCAGGTTTGGAATAAGAGGTTGCAATCAGTCAAATTTTTCCTCAAAAAACAGTACAAAATTAGCGATTAAAAAAAGAATATTAAAGTAATCAATGTTTTATTTATGTGAATAGTTCCTTAAAATTTAGGAATTCTTTTATTTTTGCGGCCATGAAATGGTGTCTCATTCTAATTTTATTTGCAAGCTCTTTAATTGGTGTTTCGCAAGAAAAAAGTACTCAATACAACTCAGTTGAGGCACATTATTTTTATGGAACCATCCTGGAACACAACCCCGAAATAGGGCATTTAATTACAGACCATCCGGAGGGGATGGTAGTGCAATACAACATAAAATCTTTTGGGCTTAAGGAGTGGGAACGCCGTCATAATTACCCTGACTGGGGGTTGACTTTTTCCTATCAGGATATGAAAAACCAATATTTGGGGGAATTGTATGGCCTGTACAGCCACATTAGTTGGTATTTTTTGAAACGGAATTTGAGACTTTCAGTCAGTCAGGGGATTGCCTATGCTACCAATCCTTATCACCCTGATGATAATTATTTAAACAATGCTTTTGGATCTGATTTTTTAAGTGCGACCATTCTTAAGTTGAACTATTATGAAGAACACCTCTGGAACGGTTTTGGTTTTCAGACGGGTATTTCCCTCTTTCATTATTCGAACGGTAACTACACGGCACCCAATACCAGCACCAACACCTTTGCTCTGAATGTGGGTGTGAATTATAACTTCAATCTTGAGTCTTTGCCCGAATTCATTCCCTATAAACGTGAAAAGTATAGCGAACCCATTAAAATGAATTTTTTAGTACGTTTTGGCGTGAATGAAAGTGACGTAATTGGTTTAGGAAAAGCCCCTTTTATAATCATTTCTACATTTGCTGACAAGCGATTGAGTAAATCAAGCTCGGTTTACGCCGGTGCTGAATTATTTCTATCTTATTTTTTAAGGGATTTGATTGAATACCGGTCCATTGCCTATCCCGAATTTAATATCAGTGGGAATGAAGACTTTAAAAGGGTGGGTGTTTTCGCCGGTTACCAGCTTCGAATCAATAAACTAGCGCCTTTTGTCAATGCAGGATACTATATTTACTATCCGTATGACTTTGAAGGCAGAATATATAACAGACTGGGGCTGAAACGCTATTTTGGTAAAAAGGAGCAGCTATTTGGAATTGTTAGTGTCAAAGCACACGCAGCAAAAGCCGAAGCATTGGAGTTAGGGTTGGGGGTTAGGTTTTAGGCTTTGCAAATTGAAACTTCCAAAAAAGAGGTGGGTTTGTAATTTTTTAGTTGTTTTCCTCGATTTAGATTGAGAGGTTATTGAGTTTTAATATTTTTGACAAATCTTTTACTAGAAAAACATGGAACTTTCAACAAAAATAACTATACCAAAAAGCAAGCATCCAATCGATTATCATTCAAAAATAATGGCTTTTGGGTCTTGTTTTGCTCAAAATATGGGTGCTAAATTTGAGTATTTTAAGTTTCATAGTACCACCAATCCATTTGGGATTGTATTCAATCCTTTGGCGATTGAAAAATTAATTCATTTCGCTTTAAGCAAACAAACATTCAGTGAAAAGGATATCTTTTTTCACAATGAACGTTGGCACTGTTTTGATGCACACTCACAATTAAGCCATCCAGATCAGGAAGTTTTTTTGCAAAACCTGAATGAAGCGTTACATATTACTAGAAACCAAATCAAAGAATCTACCCATTTCATTTTAACCCTGGGAACTGCTTGGGTATATAAACTTAAAAAGTCCGGTGATATCGTAGCTAACTGCCACAAAGTTCCTCAAAACCAATTTGAAAAACTATTGCTATCGGTAACGGAAATTGAAGAAAGTTTGCAACAAATTGTTGAAAAAGTAAAGAAAACAAACCCAAAAATTCAGTTCATTTTTACCATTTCGCCGGTAAGGCATCTCAAAGATGGTTTTGTGGAAAACCAAAGGAGCAAAGCCCATTTAATTGCAGCAATCCATCAATATTTATCAGTCACTAACTCTACTCTTCTTAAGGGAGGGGGAGGGGGTGAACATTACTACTTCCCTTCCTTTGAAATCCTAATGGATGAACTGCGCGATTACCGTTTTTATGCGGGTGATATGTTACACCCCAATCAAGTGGCAGTTAATTATATTTGGGAACGTTTTTCAGATAGTTGCTTTTCAGAAACGACTGTTAAAATATTGCAAGAGGTAGAGTCAATTCAAAATGGGTTAAACCACATACCGTTTAATGTTAAAAGTGAATCTCATCAAAAATTTTTAAAAACACTACAAGAGAAAATAAATCTACTTCAACAAAAAATTCCTCATATACTTTTTAGTAAATAGGGCAACTGCCTTATTGTGTTACCTGTTTTCATACTGCATCTTTGTCACAAGGAAAATTTAAAACTAATCTAGTTTAATTCTTAAAACATTGAACTACTTCAATTTGTCTTTATTTTTTGATTTTTCTTGAATTGACACAATTATAAATAAACTAAAACCAATTTATTATGAAAACAATGAAAAACACAATGTATACGCTGTTAATCGCATTAGCAGTAATTTTTACAGCAACATCCTGTAGTAAAGATGATGATGGCGGTGGCGGTGGAGATGCTACTTCTGGAACAGTGAAAGGAAAGGTAGATGGATCTTTGGTCACATCAACACCTCAATTGACCTCTGCAACTCAAATTAATGCCGGCGGCATAAGTACAGTTCAAATCCAAGGCACAAATATGGATGGGAAAGGATTTAACTTTACAATAAATGGGTTTGAAGGAGTAGGGTCTTATAACATAGGTGGTGGCGCAAATGTATTTGTTGTTGCAAATTATATAGAAGGAAACGCGTCAAACCCTTCAGCCACAAAAATATGGACTGCACCTTTTGATGATACGGTTGCCGGAGAAATTAATGTATCTGAATCCTCAAGTACTAAAATTATAGGAACATTTGAATTTACTGGAAAAAATGATGATGGTTCTTTTAAAGAAATCACAGAAGGGTCATTCAATGTGAATTTATAAAATAAATTTATTGAAATACTTTAAGGCCGAAGTTTGAATCTTTTTAAACTTCGGTTTTTTATTATACGACAATTGACGTATTGTTTTTCAGATTGTTGTGGCTGAATTTAGCAAAGAACTTTAACATCAAGCTTTATGAAAAAAATAGCGTATTTATCAGTACTTTTCATATTTATTTTAAATCTTCATCATGTTTCTTCACAAAAATCTGCTGTAGATTATACCTATGATTTAGGAGGAAAAATAAATGAAATGAGCCTAACTCAAGCCGGGATTTTAGTAGTTGCCACCAATGACGGCCTTGCTGGAATTAAGCCTAAAGGCACTGCACTCCATTTCAAGTTTACAGATTATGGGCGTGTAAAGCCGGAAGAATATTATTTTGTTCCAAACTCACCATATATTGTTGTTTCTCAAGGTGGTTTTGCAAATTTTTCTTCTAAAAAAGCTGTGATTGATTACATTTCAGGACAAACACTTTTTAGTTCAGAAAAAGACAACTGGAAGCAAGTTTACACAGAAACCATTGCAATGCCACAAAATAAACTAATCATAAGTGGACTTCAAAAGGGGGGTGGTATGGCAGAAAACAATACTCCAAAGATTGCGGTTTATGATTTGGGAACAGGGAAACTCGACTTTTCATTTTATATGTTTGAACCGGGAAAAGTCACCTCCGGAAATTTTTCTGTAACAGGCGACTCTTTTCTATTGGACGACAAAATCTTAATCCCTACTTCTAGGGGAATTATTGCAAAATCGCTCACAGGAAACACACTGTGGGAAACAAAAATTAAAAATGTAAACTGGATGACCGTTGATGAAACCGGAAAAGAAATTTACGCTTTTGAAAGCAATCTCTCCGGAACCAATACTGAAGTCTATAAACTCGATGTAAACGGAAATGAAATTTGGAATAAACCGGCCAAAGTAAAGGGTCAAGTGGTTAATTTTGAAATCACTCCAAAAGGATTGGCTATTGTGAGTAACAAAGAAGGAGGAAAAGGCATGTTGGGCGCAAAAAGCGAATCTGAAATCGGGTTTTTAAGTGCTCAAACCGGAGAAGACTTATGGGAAAAGGCACCTAAAACAAAAGGATATGTTCAGCATTTTTACATTATGGATGATGGAATTCTGTTTGGTATCCATCAAGGGGGGATTAACAAAATTTCTTACAACGGAACCCCGCTTTTCAAAAAACCACTTAAAACAGGAGAGAATATACACGTAATGGCAAAAACTCCTCAGGGATTAATTTATATCACTGAAGAAGATGCCAATATTGTTAACCTGTCAACCGGTGAAACTGTTTGGAATAAACCATTAAAATTCAAACGTACCAATGGAGTAGAATCAACTTATGATACCAATGACAAAAAATACCTGGTGGCGACAGATAGTGAACTAATTTCAGTTGACGAAAACAATGGGGATTTCAAAACCTTGGCAAGTTTAAAATTTCAGGAAAAAGAGGGCCCTACCAGTATGGAAATGAGAAATAGTGGTGTGTTTATAGGTTCCAGTCAAAATATGTTTTTAGTAAACAATTCTGGAGAGGAAATTTATAATTCATACTTTAAATCACCGGGAATAAGCACCTTTGGAAAAATTGCATTGGGAGTAGTAGCTGTAGCCTCTACTGCTATGGCAGTACAACAAGCTGCTGTGGCTGGAGCCAATAAAAACACATTAGGTCAATATAACGACTATGGTGCTCAGGCAAACAGAAACGCTGAAATGTTTTCATCGATTGGCACCGCTTCTTTTAAAGAAATGGCTAAACGGTTTAGAGCTTCAACAGAAACCAGGGATTCACAGTTTATATTAACAAAAACTGACGATGGGATTGGATTGGTGAAAGTAAATAAAGACACCGGTAATGTTGAAAAGGAAGTGGTATTAAATGACAAAAAACCGGTCTATGAAGTCGATGAAATAGAAGGTATTTTATACTACCAAAATAAAGATATAATAGAAGCCTTTTTGCTGGATTAAAATTTTACAATGCCTAAAATTGTGGGGATAGTTTTAGGAGATAAAACCCCGGTGGTTTTGCCGGGGTTTTAAATTTACTCTTTTAAATAATAGGATGCTTTCATAGAAATAAGTAACCGGCTTTAAAACAACCTTATTAAAAAATGTATGTCCCGACTTTACGACTCCTTTTTTCATTCAAATTGAAAGATTTTTCAATTGAAATTGCTGTAATTTTTATAGTGTTTTTTCTATGCTTATTTTTTTTATTGCTAGTTATCAAAGCTTATTTAGGAATAAAAAAACAAAAACAAATTCATTTTTTGAATGTACAGCTATATACCGAACAATATGCTTCTATACTAAGTGAAGTGCAATCAAGACCATATTTAAACCAAAATTTTCAGAAGCAAATCAATGAATTTTACGAAAAAATTATAGATTTAAAATCAAGTTTATATTTTTTAAAAATGGTATTAAATTGTGAAAAAAAATAAATATATTTTTATATAAATAGATATTTTTACTTAAAAGATGTAAAAATTCATAAATTTATATCTACTAAAAAAATCAAATTATTTATATGAAGTTTGAAGCTTATAAAAAAATAGTGTTGGTTCTCTTGATTGCTTTACCGCTCACTTTAATTGCTCAAAGTCCAAAAAAAATTGACAGCCTTCTTCAGGTGATGGAAACTACCTCAAACGATTCAATAAAATTAAGGTTAACAAATCAGGTTTCCTTTTATTTTATTTTCAATGATATTGAAAAAGCCTTAACCCTTTTGAATAATGGAATAAAAGAGGCAAATGAAAAAGAATTTTATTTTGGAGTGAACGAACTTACTAATACCAAAGGTATTTATTTTGATGTAAAAGGAATTAAAGATTCTGCACGGCATTATTTTGAAAAGGGGCTTGAAATGAGCCGAAATTTAAAAATTAAAAGCATTGAACAAATGTCTTTAAACAACCTGGGAATGTATAACTGGAATAGTGGAAATTTTCAGGAAGCCCTGAATTACTTCTATCAGGCATTGGAAATGAATGCAATACATAGCCCTCAAAATATTCAGGGAGAATCTGTATATCTAAATAATATTGGACTTATCTACCAAGAACTGAAACAATATGAAAAAGCACTGGAAATTCATCAAAAAGCACTCAAAATAAGGGAAGAGATAAACTTAGAATCAGAACAAGCCATTTCTCTGGCTAATATGGGTGTTTGCTTTAAAAGCCTGTCCCGTTTTAAAGAATCAATACAGTCCTATCAAAGAGCTATTACACTGGCAAAAAGCGCCAACAGTATGCGGTATTACTATTCTTTTCATGGTAATTTAGCCAATGTTTATTTTGAAATGGAAGAATATGAACAAGCCATTGCCAATTATAAAATAGCCCTGCAAAGACCCGTCTCTTTGGGTGAAAATCCAAAATCAGATTTAAGTATTTATAGTAATTTAACAGCTGCACATACAAAGCTAAACCAGCCAAAGATTGCCCTCTCTTATGCAGAAAAGGGCTTTGAAATTATTGAGAAAACCCCCAAACTAATAAACTTTGCCGGCACCCTTTATAAAAATGCCGCCGAAAGCAATTATTTGTTGGGAAACACCAAAAAGGGAAGTGACTTTTTAGCCTCATATATTTCCATAAACGACAGTATTTTTTCAAAAAATAATGCAGAAGCCATAGCAGGATTAGAAGTAAAATTCAAAACACAAGAAAAAGAAATTCAATTGGCAGAAACCCGGGCAGAACTTGCAGAGAAAGAACTGAAAATTGGCAGAAAAAACACTCTCATCTACGGCACCTCTGTATTAGCTCTTTTGTTGGCAATTTTGGGCTACCTTCTTTACAAACACCAAAAAATCAAAAACAAACAATTACAAAAAGAAAATGAGCTCAAAGAAGCCCTCAATCAAATAGCAACCCAAAATAAACTGCAGGAACAACGCCTCAGAATTTCACGTGATTTGCATGACAATATTGGTGCACAACTCACTTTTATAATTTCGTCTATTGAAAATTTAAAATATGGTTTAAAACTTAAGAATGAAAAAATGAGCCAGAAGCTCAATACAATTTCTTCATTTACAACAAATACCATTTATGAACTGCGGGACACCATTTGGGCGATGAACAAACCTGAAATTACCATTGAAGATTTAAAATCAAGAGTCATCAACTATATAGATAAAGCTAGAGAAATGGCTGCCAATATTAACTTTGAGTTCAAGGCAGATGATCAACTCTCAGACGAGCAGGCTTTTTCATCTATACAGGGAATGAATATCTACCGCATTATCCAGGAAGCTGTACACAATGCTTTAAAATATGCTGAAGCTACAAATATAGAGGTACATATGGGCATTAAAGATAATGACTTAATACTTTCTGTTACTGACGATGGAAAAGGCTTTAATCAAAGCGAAACCTTACTTGGTAATGGTTTGGTTAATATGAAAAAAAGAGCCGGAGATTTGGGGGGTATTTTTACTTTAAATTCAGATACAGAAAAAGGGACAAATATTCAAATTGTCGTTCCACTTCATCTAAAATTTCAAACTAAAGAAGCTTCTTAAGATGAAAAAAGTGATATTCTCTTTATTCACATTGTTTTTTTCCTTCGCAAATGTTATC
>NZ_CAXBAN010000058.1:0-9432 GCF_963973675.1 uncultured Planktosalinus sp.
AATTGCACCCCATTATAATTAAGGTCTTCACCTCTGAAGGTATAGCCTTGAAACTCTGTGCGCACATCAAATCCTATGGTTATATGTTCAAATATTTTTTTATTATCTATGGTAAGAATAGGGGTGGAGGTGCTGTCGTTTTGTTGAGAAAACAATAAAAAAGGTGCTGTTAAATACACAACTGTCAATAGCATTTGTTTCATAGACCTATTCAATTTAATTTTATAGAGCGACTATTTTTTGCTTACCAAATATTTCATTGCTGTTTGAACTTACAAGATATTAAATTTCTATTGTAACCCATTGTTTTTGCATCAAAGGTTTGCCTATTATCAATTTTCTTGATTCATGAACCCTCTCCTACCTTTCAAGGGTAGGAAATCAGACTTTAAGGTGACCTTTTTTAATGAGCAACCTAAAAAGATGAATTAACGTAAGAGCCCCGTGTTCTTTTTTTAATTTGATCAATTCCTTTTCAATCATACTTAAGCTGTTGGGCATGATTTCCCTTTCCTTTAAATAGCCGGCCACCTCTGCTTGTGTATACCCATCGGCCATTTTTTTGATGATAATTTTTTGGATTTTGTTCATGTTGCTAAAATAATTTATTTTTTAAAATTAAGGGATACCGTAAGGAATAAACAGCAGAGGGCTGTTTTTAGTATGCACTAATAGGTTCTCAACCTAACGCAGTGCAAAATATAGCACGGTATCAAAACCTTAATAAACCCAATCTCAGTATACAAACGCATCAGATTGCTAAACAAGGGGATATTGTAGGGTTGTGTTGGTTATGTGAGTTCTAAGTAGTTTAGTAGTAATTTATTAGTTTTGACTTGTTATTTGAACTATTTTTTAAATCTACTTTTGCAGATACACTGTTTAAAACTATTACATAAAAAGCAATATTTTAACTTTTCTCCGGGAGTGCTCCCACTTTTGTTAGGGCTCCTTTTTAAAATTTTTTCTCGAAAAAGTCTCAAATAAGTCTCGGACAACACCCCTCCTTTTTTCAGAAAAAGGGTCATTTGGGTTCAAAAGGGTTCAAAAGGGTTCAAATTGGGTCATTTAGGTTCATTTGGGGGCACTTTGGTAAATTTCTATTTATAGTGCTTGTTGACAAATATCTGTAATATTATGGCTTAATCACACCCCTAGCGTGTTTCAGCTCCTTTTTTTTAAAAATTTTTAAGACTTCTGAAAGTAGCTTTTAGTATCTTTAGTTTTTTAACATCAAAACGATTTGCAATGAAGATAACCTATTACGGACAAAGCAGTTTTGCACTTGAAATTAAAGGAAAACACATTCTTGTTGACCCGTTTATTAGTGGCAATCCCTTAGTGGATGGAAGTATTGATATTCAACAGTTGAAAGCAGATTACATTTTGCTCACCCATGCGCATCAGGATCATACGCTGGATGCAGAAGCCATTGCTAAAAACACGGGCGCAGTGATCGTTAGTAATTTTGAAATCACCAATTATTATGAAGCAAAAGGCATCACTGTGCACCCTATGAATCACGGTGGAAATTGGCAGTTTGATTTCGGAAATGTCAAGTATGTGAATGCCATTCATACCAGTTCATTTCCCGATGGTAGTTATGGCGGCCAACCGGGTGGTTTTGTTATAGAAGGCGAACACAAAAATATCTATATCGCAGGCGATACGGCCCTGACAATGGATATGAAACTCATTCCTTTGCACACCAAACTGGATGTTGCTATTTTACCCATAGGTGATAATTTTACAATGGGAATCGATGATGCCATTATCGCATCCAATTTCATCGGCTGTGATAAAATTATTGGCTGCCACTATGATACCTTTGGCTATATAGAAATAGACCATGAAGAAGCCAAGCGTAAATTCTATGACGCCGGGAAAGACCTGATGTTACTAGAAATTGGAGAAGGTATTGAGCTTTGAATTTGAAAAGTAAGATTTATTAAATGTTAATCCAATCAAATTCCTCTGGGATATTATATCAGTATTATCTTTGATACAAAAAACATTTTTAAGGATTTGATAGTTTCTTGCCTGGAGGATTTTTGTTCTATTAAGAAGTCTTGTTTTTACTGATATTTTGTTGCTAATGAACCTAAAATGAGTGATGGAATGGAGGGAGGTATTAGGTATGTTTAACCAGGAATTTATAGAATGAAAAGAAGTTTTGAAATGTCGTCCAATTGTTGTTTTTTCTTTGGTATATGAACTATATTCACAAAATTTAATCTTTGTAGGAGAATACAATTTCCAATTTGATTAATAACAGGAAAAATTAAACTATATAAAATAATTCCCAAAAAGATGCTTTACCGTCAATGAAAGCAACATATCAAAAACACATTCTGAACTTCAAACGACCCGGGGGTACCTCGCGAGGTGTGATGCAAACCAAAGAAACCTGGTTTTTAAAACTCAGCGAGGGTGAAAAAGTGGGGTATGGCGAATGTGGGATCCTACGGAAACTAAGTATAGATGACCGCCCTGATTATGAAGATAAACTCAAATGGGTATGTGTAAACATTCATCTTGGGAAAGAGACTCTTTATGAGTCGTTAACTGCATTTCCCTCCATTCAAATGGGTGTGGAGACTGCTTTTCTTTCGTTTGAAGCAAATTATCCTTTTGAATTATTTCCATCAAGATTTACGGAAGGAATTGGGTCGATACCCATTAACGGACTCGTTTGGATGGGTGATAAGAGCTTTATGATGCAACAAATTAAAGAAAAACTGGCTTCGGGTTTTGAGTGTATCAAAATGAAAATTGGGGCTATTGATTTTGAAACCGAAATAGCTTTATTGAAGTCAATTAGAAAAGAATTCACGGCCCACGAAATTGAGCTTCGTGTGGATGCCAATGGCGCTTTTTTACCTGGAGAGGCACTTGAAAAATTAAAAAGGCTTTCAGAGCTGGAAATACATTCTATTGAGCAACCGATTCAAGCGGGCCAGTGGAATGAAATGGCGCTACTTTGCGAAAAAACCCCGCTGCCAATAGCATTGGATGAAGAACTGATTGGTGTGTTTGCTGATGAGCAGAAGCAGCAACTGCTTCAAGCCATTCAGCCGCACTATGTTATTTTAAAACCAAGCTTAATTGGTGGGTTTCGCGGAAGCGACACCTGGATTGAACTTGCTGAAAATCAAGATTGTGGTTGGTGGATTACTTCGGCATTGGAAAGCAATGTAGGTTTAAATGCCATTGCTCAATATACTTTCACAAAAAGTAGTAAATTGCCACAAGGTTTGGGCACAGGAAGTTTGTTTACCAACAATATAAATGCTCCCCTGAAAGTCAATAAAGGGTTTTTGAAATACAATCCTAATAATCAATGGAATACTGATTTTTTTAATACAACTAAATTATGTTTATAGCACAAGCATTTAAGTCATATCACGAATGGTGGCGTTATCTTGTTGGAATAATTGTGGTTTTTGTAGCCACTCAATTAGGGTCCATACCCTTTGCAGTAGCGGCCGGAGCAAAAATGGTAAGTGAAGGAGGTTCTATTGCAGACCTTGACAATATGTCAAAACTAATGACTATTCTTGATTCAAACCTGACCTTGTTTTTAATGCTACTTTCATTTGCCGTGGGTCTTGGGGCGTTGTTGTTGATGATTAAGTATTTACATCAACAGCCTTTAGTTGAAGCAACGACTACACGAAAAAAAATAGATTGGAGCAGGTTTTGGGTAGGCTTTGGTCTCATTGCCATTACAACCATTGTGCTTACAGGAATTGATTTTTACACCAATCCACAAGATTATGAAGTACAGTTTCAGTGGGGTCCCTTTTTGGTATTGGCTTTGATAGTTCTAATTTTTATTCCTCTGCAGACTAGTATGGAGGAATATCTGTTCAGGGGATATCTGATGCAGGGAATAGGTGTGCTTGCAAAAAACAAATGGGTTCCTCTTCTTATAACATCGTTAATATTTGGCGCATTGCATTTAGCCAATCCTGAGGTGGATAAACTGGGCAATGTGATTATGGTATATTATATAGGAACCGGATTGCTTTTGGGGATTATGACCTTAATGGATGAAGGTCTTGAACTCGCACTGGGATTTCATGCAGGAAACAATTTGATTGCCGCACTTTTGGTGACGGCAGACTGGACGGTTTTTCAAACCAATTCTATTTTAAAAGATGTTTCAGAACCTTCTGCGGGGTTTGATGTAATCTTGCCTGTGCTGATTTTGTACCCCATATTCTTGTTGATTTTAGCTAGGATTTACAAATGGAACAACTGGACAGACAAGTTGTTTGGAAAGGTCGAAGAGCCTGTAATTGTTTCAGATGAAATACATAAAGAAAACATAGAAAAACACCTTTAAACAATGGAAGAGCCCTGGTTGGAAATTCACCCTGATTTTAAGTTGAATGGTAAACCTTATACCTTGTCAAAACTCATCAATGTGGCTGAGGCCATGCAGTTTGAAGGTGACAAGGAAGAAAAAATACTGGCAGATTTTTTATTGAACTGGTTGTATCCCAAAGACACTTTGCTGGCAAGTACTTCCGGTTCAACAGGTAGCCCGAAGACCATTACCCTTGATAAATCAAAAATGATTGCAAGTGCCAAAGCTACGGGAGACTATTTCAACCTTTATGAAGGAACCACTGCTTTGCATTGCTTGTCTGCGAATTATATTGCTGGTAAAATGATGATGGTAAGAGCTCTTTATTTAGGGTGGCACATTGATGTGGTTATACCCAATAAATATCCATTATCTCAAACAAAAAAGGAGTATGATTTTGCTGCTATGGTACCCTTGCAATTGCAGCACTCAATTGATGAACTGCATCGTGTTAAAAAAGTAATTGTGGGTGGGGCCCCTGTTTCTCCGGTTTTGGAGCAGGAGCTTCAGTCTCTTTCCACAGCACTTTTTGCAACCTATGGAATGACAGAAACCATCACCCATATCGCAATTAAAAAGCTCAACCACAGAACAGATGAGGAGCAAAAGTTAAATGCATATACAGCACTTCCGAATGTTTCGTTTACTGTGGACAAACACAATTGCCTGGTGATTGACGCCCCCGATGTTACATCGGAAAAAGTAATCACAAATGATGTGGTTAATTTAATTTCAGAATCAAAGTTTACCTGGCTGGGTAGGGCAGATTTTGTGATTAACAGCGGTGGTTATAAAGTACATCCGGAGCAAGTGGAACAGGTTTTGGAATTGGTAATCGATGCCCCATTTTTTGTGGCTTCAGTTCCCGATTCTGAACTGGGTGAAAAGGTCGTTTTGATTGTTGAAGGCAAAGAAGATTCCTTTCCGGAAATAGATTATGTAGGGCTTCATTCTTTTCAAGTACCTAAAAAAGTGTTTTTTATAGATGAAATGATTTATACAACAACCGGTAAGGTCAACCGTAACAAAACAAAAGAAAAACTAAAGCTGTAATTGAATTCCTTTACAGAGTTCTTTCATTTCATTCAAAATCTTTTTTTGTCTGTTTTCAGAAACTCCAAGGTGGTCAAGATAAAACTTATCATTGATTAATTCTTTGCACAATACAACATCGCGACTCAGAAGAAATTGTTTTTCACGGGCGCTTAATAGTGTTGAGACTGTTATGGGGTATAGTCCGGTGTTGTCAATTCGGTCTTTCAGCGCGTTTCCTTTTGGTAAATTCCAGCTCAATAGATTGAGTCCACAGCATTTTGCATAAAGTACGGCATCTTCAGTAAAAACTGTGTTGGTAGCAACCCAACCTTCGTCAAACTGTTTATTTGATTTCAAGTTTTGGATGTCTTTAAATCTGGAGTCTATATATAACGGGACTTTAACATCTGTTTTTTTGCCTTCGGTACTGTGAAATTTGCATTCGAAGAGCAGTGTTTTTTGGTTTTTTCTGGCAATCACATCTACTTCGTGTGAAACACATTTGCCTTGTAAAATTTCACTCACTTCTACCTCATAGTCTGAGTTTTTCAGAACAGCGGCTACAAAACGCTCAAAGGGAAACCCTGTGGGTCACAGTTCATAGATTGCTTTTTTAAGTTTGTATCTCGAAGCCTGAAGGCTGCTTTTCTTTTTTAAAAGTCGGAAAGCCCTGTTGTAGATTTCTTTGGTTGAAATTCCTTCATACAATTCGCTTTTTACACTGGCAACGATTGCATTGATTGTTTCAGTATCTGCTCCGGCTCTTTTAAGTGATTCACGCACTTTTTCAGGTAAGAAAACAGCAATTTCACCCGATTTTTTATGAATGTGAATTGGTTTATGTGTTGATTTTGAATTCATGAAAAATGAGGAGTTTTGTGTCGTATTAGCCTTGATTTGTCCTGTGAAGCACTAAAATGGGGATTTTTGCATAGTTGCCCAAGTTTTTATAGAGCGGTTTAAATAATAATTTTTCTATGAAGTTGTATTTTTTGTTTACGAAGGATATTAAATCGCTGTTTCTACTTTCACTAAAACAATAGATGCCAACAGGCACCTTGACATGTTCCAACAGATGATAGGTATGAGTTGTTTCAGACAAGATGTTGTTGACTACAGTTTTATTCTCTTCCTGAAATGGACTTAACCCACCCGTTTCAGAAATATGTAAAACGCGGATGGGCGCGTTGTGTTTTTTTGATAAATTGATGAGATATTCAAAATCCTTGGCTTCATATTTAAGCTTATATCCATTTGCAAGCACAATTTCGTTAAAGCCTGTAAAGCGTTCATTTCTGGGTATAGCGAGAATAGGACAGTTTTTGATGTTTTCCATAATGGCAATGGTATTGCTTCCAAAGTCCAGTTCATAGCGACCAGTACTTCCTTGTGTACCAATTATGATCACTTCAGGAGTGTTTTTTCTTAACTGTTCATTGATTGCATCAATAAGCTCATAGTTTCTGGATATTGTAGTAAAATTGTGTTTGGTTTGTGAACTTTCAATTTCAAAGTGATTTTTAATTTTGTTGAGTGCACTTTCAGCCTTTTCTTTTGCTTCTTCCAATTTTGATTGTATGGGTGCGGCTTCAAATTTACTTCCTTCGACATAGCCGTTTACTTCATAGGTGTGGAGCATTATAAACTCGCAATGTTCCTCCTTATTTGCATCAATTGCAAATTTTAATGCGTTTAAAGAGTTTTCTGAGAAATCTGTTAGGAAAAGTATCTTTTTCATTTCTAAGATTTTTTAGAATTCATAGTGGCATGCAATTATTTATTATCTCATAATATTGACGGGTATACTTCGCATACTGTACTTTCCTGATGGAATTACCAAAAACGGTATGTTTACATGGAAACCCACTTTATGAACAACCGGTTCAAAAAAGAGGTTTTCAAAGAATGAATGTTTGTTGTTAATCATCGAGAGGATTTCAACAGGATTTTCTTTCTGAAACTTCATAATCACTTCTTGTATGTCGTCTCCCTTTTTTAAGTGGAAATCTACTGTTACACTTTTGAAATATTTTGAAAGAAAATGCTTTCCACTTTCCTGGTTTTCACTTAATTCATTTTTCTGAAGTATGTGGAGTATGTGCAAAGTTGAATGATGTAAATTTGCCAAATACCTCAAAACTTGTAGTTGATTTTCATTAAAACCAATACTGAAATCTGAAGGGAGCAATATATTTTTCAGGGGTTTAAACTCATAATCAGATGGGATGGCCAGGACAGGGCAGGTAGCTTTTTTTATAACGTGGATTGTTTGAGTTCCAAAGAGTACTTCTTTGGCACCTGTGGCTCCTTGTGTTCCCATTATGACCAAATCAATGTTCTTTTTTTCTACAAGCTCATTGATTTCACCAGTTAAAAAACTGAAAAAGGAAAGCGTTTCAAACTGGTGTTTAGGGTTTTTAAATTCTTTTTTAATTCTTTTTTTAGTTCGTTCAAGTCCTTTTACAGAGTTTGACTTATAAATATCGTCCAATGACATTGTGGGGGTATAATACATATACTCACTGTTATACAATACCGGAGTGTAGGTGTTTAATAAATAAAATGTGCAGTCTTCATCTTTAAGCAACTGCATGGCATATGCAATCGCGTTGTATGCATTTTCTGAAAAATCGGTGGGTATTATAATCTTTTTCATTTTGAATAATTTTTGTGTTATACTTCAGTTCTAATGAAGTTTTGTAGAATTAAAAATGGTATTTTGGGTTGAAGCCCAATTTTGTCGATGGTTGATTTTTCCAATAGGCTTTCTAAATAAGTATGTCTGGAATTGACCATCACCAGCAAATCAATGTTCATTTTTTCAATTTGTTTATTAAAGGTATGGGTTTTGGAAGACGCTTTTACCTGATGAAAATAAATAGACTCAGAATCGATAACATCTTCCAGAAAGGCTTTGTTGTCTTTTTGTCTGGACGAACTCATGTTAAAATCAGACACATAGAGCATGTGAATTTCAGCATTGTAATAGCGGCTTAATTCTTCAACCAACTTGAGTTCCCTTTCCTGATAGGGAATCATATAGTTGGTGGGGAAAAGTAATTTTTTTGGTGTTTTATATTGATAGGTTTCAGGAATGCATAAAACCGGGCATTGCACTTGTTTGATTACTTGCAGTGTGTTGCTTCCAAAGGTTAAGTTTCGGTCATTGGTTTCACCACGGGTACCCATTACCAACAGGTCAATGTTTTCAGCTTTTACTAAATTGTTTACTTCATCAAGTAAGTATCCGCATTTGGTTTGTGTAACAAACTCATGTTGTGAGCTGGGGTAGTTATTTTTGATATTTTCAATGAGTTGTGTTAGTCGTTCTTGGCACTTTTGAGAAGTCAACTTATTTTTATGTTCTAATTTATCAGTTGGTAAATTACTATTTTCAGGTAGAAAAACAGCTTCTGCATAGACATGTAAAAGATAAAAAACACTAGGTTCATTGAATAATGATACAGCATATTCAAATGCATTTTGAGCATTCAAAGACAGGTCTGTTGGAATTGCTATTTTTCTCATTTCTATTTGGCTTTCATCAAAGTTAATTAATAATCCTTAGTTTGAGTATGATATTTGTCATTGATTCAAGTAGAAATGGACAGATCAAATGATATTTGTCATATTTTTTTGTAAATTAAGTAGTAAATTTAACCTATTAATTTTGAATGTCTTAGTTACATTTATATCAGATAAATAAACTAACATCAAAATTAGAAACAGTTAAACATTCACTGGCGTTCAACCCTATATAATATATTGATTATGAAAACAACTATAAAATTATATTTTTTCTTGTTGCTTCCTTTTATTGCAACCTCTCAATTGGTAAAGAATGCTGATTTTATTGCGCCTCTTGAAGAGGGGCATGCTGCTGTAAAGGCAAATGATCAGTGGAGTTTTATGGATGAGGAAGGTAAACTAATTATGGATTTCAGAAGTGATTTGATTTCCAATAAACAAGTGACTACAGAAGTTGATCTGGGAGTAGCATCTCAATTATATCCAGTATTGGTTGA
>NZ_CAXBAN010000059.1:0-9306 GCF_963973675.1 uncultured Planktosalinus sp.
TCGCTGCGGCTGTAACCTGAAGCGAGGCAGCAATCTCGCGCTGCGTTTAGTATGACAAGGCGATAGCTTCTTTCGAAAAATCGTTGGAAATCAGTGAAGAATTCAAAATTGCTCCCGGTTTATTTCACTCCAACTTGGGTATTGCAGATGCTTATCTGGCAAAAGGCAACAAATCTGAAGCATTGAAACATTATAAAAAAGTTGAGGAGGTAACTGAACAGTTTGATTCATATGAAATGAAAGCCAATATTGCCAAAAATCTGCTTGAATTTTATAAATCTGAACAAAATTATGAAAACGCCTTTTTGTACAGTGAGAAATTACAACTACTACAAGACAGTATTGCTTCGATAAAGAGTAATGATCGGTTGGATGAATTAAGAGTTCAATACGAATCTAGCTTGGCTGAAACCGAAAATCAAGTTTTAAAAGAAAAAGAAGCTGCTCAAAAACAAAAAATAGATATGCAGAATGTATTTCTGATTGTTTCGGGAATCGCATTAATTGTTTTTGCAATCTTAATCGTAGTACTTTACAAGTCAAACAAGCACAAGAAAGAGGCCTACAAAGAAGTTCAAAAGAAAACCCTGGAACTTGAAAAACAATATAATATTGTAAAGCAACGGGAACAGGAATTAAATAAATCACTCGCGCTAAAAGATAAAATATTTTCAGTTTTAGGTCACGATTTAAGAACACCGCTGGCCAATGTTTCAAACTTAATTGACAGTATGTCTCAAATAGAGTTGAACCCCGAAGAAATGGAATTTTTATTGAAGCATCTCAAAGGCGAAACTACAGCAAGTTTAAAAACATTGGAAAATATTTTGCAGTGGGCACGCCTTCAAATGAATGAAAACTCTACCAAAATTGAACAACTGGACGAAGATGGAATCATCATTGAAATCATTACAAATCTAGAATCACACACGGAGGCTAAAAATATAGAAGTGAATTATTTAAATAACTCAACTTCACTTTTGGCTGCAGATGAAAACCAATTCAGAAGCATTGCAAATAACCTGATTGCTAATGCTATTAAATTCAGTCCGTTAGATGGAAAGATTGAGGTGAATTTTTATGAAAATGATGATTATTTTATATTTTCAGTAAGCGATCAGGGTGAAGGAATTAAATCATCAATTGTTAAAAACCTTGATACCCAGCAAGAGTTACTTAGTACTTATGGAACCGAGGGTGAAAAAGGCACCGGAATTGGCTTGAGGATTGTAAAAGATTTTGTCAACCTGCATCAAGGTAAGCTTGAATTCACTAAAAATTCACCTCAAGGAACAATAGTGACCGTATATTTTCCTAAACAATAAATGAATCATCAAACTTTAGTAATGATTGATTTAAAAACCGATTAACCAAATCAGGTATGTCAGGTAAATCATCAAAAAAACAATACCTTCCCAGCGATCAATTTGTCGGTATTTTCCGGTAAAAACAAACAAAAATAACAAAAGACCTGCTGCGATATTTAGAAAAATATCCATAAAAGCATTTTGAGCAATATTCACCGGAGTAATAAATGCCGAAACCCCTAAGACAAAAAATACATTAAAAATATTTGACCCTACCACGTTGCCGATTGCTATGTCAACGTTTTTCTTTTTTACTGCCACTATTGAAGTGGCCAATTCGGGTAAAGAAGTTCCTATAGAGACAATAGTAAGTCCAATAACGCGTTCAGACAGTCCTATTTGTTCTGCAATTGAGGTTGCACTATTAACAATTAATTGACCGCCCACAATCAAACCTGCAAGTCCAATAAAAATGAAAATGACAGCAGTTGTAGTTTTGTATTGTTTTACTTCTGTTTTTTCTACAGACTTATCAGATTTTGAAACAGCAACTGTGTAGACTAAAAACACAGTAAAAAAGAGTAGCAGTACTATTGCATCGCTTCGAGAAATGTAGTTTTGAGTGCCGTCAGTTAAAAACATATCGGCACAAACAACCAACACGACAAGTGCCGCCAATAAATTTAAAGGAATTTCATACCAGGTAGTATTTGTTTTTACGGCCAATGGATAAATGATTGCTGAAATACCTAAAATTCCTAGGATGTTGAAAATATTACTGCCTAAAACGTTTCCTAAAACCATTTGAGTATTTTCATTGACAGCAGCAATGATATTGACCACCATTTCAGGAGCTGAAGTTCCAAATGCCACAATGGTTAAGCCAATCACAATATTGGGAATTCCAAATTTTGCAGCCAATCCAGAGGCTGCATCAACCAGTTTTGAAGCCCCAAAAATCAGGGCAACAAAACCTACTAGTAGTAATAGAATGTTTAACAAGATGCAAAATTTAAGTGGTTATACTTTTACACTTTCGGGTACAAGAACGGTGTAGTCACCTCCATTTCTAATCACATCTCTCACAATACTAGAGCTGATATAAGAGGTTTTAGAGGCTGTGAGTAAGAATACAGTTTCTATTTTGGATAATTTTCGATTGGTGTGTGCAATGGCTTTTTCAAATTCAAAATCGGCCGGATTGCGAAGCCCTCTCAAAATAAATTCCGCATTAATTTTTTTACAAACATCAATCGTAAGGCCCTCGTATGTAATTACTTTTACCTTGGGTTGATTTTTAAAAGCTTCTTCTGTAAATTGCTTGCGTTGGTCTAATGAAAACATGTAATTTTTTTGAGCATTCACTCCAATGGCTACAACAATTTCGTCAAAAAGGTGCACACCTCTATTGATGATGTCATAATGACCTAAAGTTATTGGGTCAAAGGAACCTGGAAAAAGTGCTCTTTTCATTGGAAAATTAAGTTTTATAATGAACTAAATTAACTATTTTTTTTCAAACGACTGTTCTACCAAGTTCCCAAACAAGTCTTCCAATGATATTCCGGCTGCACTAGCTTGTTTGGGAATAATACTTTCAGGAGAGAGTCCCGGATTGGTATTCATTTCAATAAAATATGGAATTCCATCCTGAATGATGTATTCACTCCGTGAAAGCCCGGTCATGTTCAATAATTCATAAATGCGTTTAGCTTCAGCCTTAACACGTTCTCTTTCAGTATCTGGTATGCGTGCAGGAGTGATTTCCTGAGATTTCCCAAGATATTTTGCTTCATAGTCAAAAAATTCATTTTCAGAGACAATTTCGGTTGCGGGTAAGACTAAAATTTCACCTTTATATTCAATAACACCTACAGAGACCTCAGTGCCTACCAGGCAACTTTCAATTAAAATTTCGGGGTCTTCCTTGTAGGCAAATTCTATTGCTTTTGGCAGTTCTTCAATAGTTTTAACTTTACTGATTCCAAAACTGGATCCTGACCTGCTGGGTTTTACAAAACAAGGCAGCCCTACTTTTTTGACGATTTCTTCCGGTTTGATTTCATCGCCTTTGTTCAGGTAATAGGCGTTGGCACAATGCACGCCATAGCTTTTCAACACAGAAAGACAATCTCTTTTATTGAAAGTCAGTGCTGCTTGGTAATAATGACAAGAGGTATGTGGAATGTCGATGAGTTCAAAATAGGCTTGTAACAATCCGTCTTCACCCGGAGTTCCATGAATGGCATTAAAAACAACATCGGGATGTATGGTTTTACTGCCGATAGAAAAGCTGAAATCTGCTTTGTTTACTTCAAACTCCTTTCCATCATCTGCTTTAAAATACCATCTATTTTTGGTTATATAAATGCGAAATACATCATACCGCGTTTTTGATAAAGACTCATAAACAAGTTGTCCGCTTTGAATAGATATTTCATATTCACTGGAATATCCTCCCATTGCAACAGCTATATTTTTTTTCTGCATAAGATTGATTGATAAAATGCGTTAAACAAAAGTAGGGTTAATAAACCAATTCTTAAAACGAAAATCTTAAGAATTTAAGATGTACATTTGCCTCTTATTTTTTAAATTGTGACTTCTTTATAAATAAGCAAAACCCAAAAGCTTATGAGCGTAGTAAAATTTATTTTTTCAAAAGTATTTGTCAAACAACTATTACTGGCAGTAGTAGCAATCATTGTATTTGCATATTTAATTTTAACCTGGTTGAAATTTTCTACCAATCATAATGAACAAATTAAAGTACCCGACTTGGCAAAGTTGACCTTTGAAGAAGCACAAAAAACGTTGGAAGAATTTGAGTTAAGACTTGAAATTTTGGATTCTGCCAACTACAACCCTGATTACCCCCAATTTTCAGTTATTGATCAGGTGCCTGAAGCGGGTAGCAATGTAAAGGAAAATAGAAAAATTTACATCACCCTTAATCCGTCAGGTTACCGAAAAGTTGAAATTCCTCCGTTAGTGGGAAGAACAAGGCGTCAGGCTGAACCCACATTGAGAGCTCTTGGGTTTGAAATTGGTGAAATAACATACCAGCCCTATATTGCTCCCGATGAAGTGCTGGAAATGCGCAACGAGGGTAGAAAAATACAAGCTGGTGAAGAATTACCCATAACGTCGGTGATTGATTTGGTGCTTGGCGATGGCAAGGAGCGCTATCAAAACTCAAATAGTGAAGAGTCTGAAGAACCTGAAAAAGAAATCACAGAAAACGATGCAGAATAACGAAAACGAAGTTGAAGAAAACGATGAACTTTATGAGCATCATCGGTTTATTGCAGATAAAGGTCAAAAACCACTCAGGATTGACAAATACCTGATGAATTATATAGAAGGAGCTACCCGAAATAAAATTCAAACAGCAGCAAAGGATGGCAATATTTATGTTAACGACATTCCTGTAAAATCAAACTACAAAGTAAGGCCCGATGACATAATCCGTGTGTTATTTACGCATCCCCCTTATGAGTTTTTATTGGTTCCGGAAAACATCCCACTTGATATAGTTTATGAAGATACTGCATTGCTAGTAGTAAATAAACCGGCTGGAATGGTGGTGCATCCCGGTCACGGAAATTATTCAGGAACATTGATCAATGCATTGGTCTATCACATCGAAAATCTACCTGTAAACAGCAATGAACGTCCCGGCTTGGTTCATCGCATAGACAAAGATACCAGTGGATTATTGGTCGTTGCTAAAACTGAAGAGGCTATGCATAAATTGGCTAAACAGTTTTTTAATAAAACCTCAGAACGGGAATATGTAGCACTGGTGTGGGGAGATGTGCAAAATGATACCGGAACCGTCGAAGGACATATAGGAAGACATCCCAAAAACAGGCTTCAAAATACTGTGTATGAAGATGAGAGCCAGGGAAAAGACGCCGTGACACATTACAAGGTTTTAGAACGGTTTGGCTATGTGACTTTAATTTCCTGTAAACTTGAAACCGGCCGAACGCACCAAATAAGAGTGCATATGAAACACATTGGTCATACACTTTTTAACGACGAACGCTACGGAGGTGATAAAATCTTAAAAGGAACCACTTTTACAAAGTACAAGCAATTTGTTGACAATTGTTTTAAAGTGCTTCCCCGACAAGCCTTGCATGCTAAAACACTTGGCTTCAAACATCCTGTAAATGCTGAATTTATGAAATTTGAAGCACCTTTACCTGAAGATATGGAATTGTGTATCGAAAAATGGCGCAACTATATTAAACATCAAAAAGAGTTTGACAACTAATATAGAAGCCAAATCAATTTGATTTGGCTTCTAATTGTAAACTCATTAATTTATTCTTACTTCTTAACCCATTTTCCTGTAAAAGTTTGGGATTGATTGCTTATTACAATCAAGTAGATACCGCTGCTGATTTTTTCGAAATTAAAACTCTGTCCTGATTGATTCAAGGAAAAGTTTTTTTCTACAAATAATTGTTTTCCGTCAAGGCTGAACAGCTGTACAGTAGCGTTTTCCAATTGGGCAGGTACAGTTAGTGTGACGACTCCGGTTGATGGGTTCGGTTGAATGTTGATTGTTTGATTTTCAAAATCTGAAACACTCATGGGTTCTTCAGGAATAATCAACCCATCTCTTTGGTTAGAACCTTTATAACCGTTGCTCAAAATAGTATTTGGGTCATAAGGCACATTTAAATTGTATACATTTACAAAGGCAGAGTCAATGCTTGCCCCGAAGGTTTGTGTGTATGAGTTGGCTGTTAAATCCAGCAATCCATCGTTATCAACATCACCCAATACTGCTCCGTTTATGAAGGTAAAGCCTCTTGGTTTTAAAGGAAATCCATCAACCTCTCCACTTCCGTCGAGAGAGTATGCGTGAATGAAGCCATTGCCGTCATTATCTAATACTACACTTGGAAAAATAACCTCCTGAACCCCGTCGTTGTTAATGTCTGCTATAGTCATTACTCCTTCAGTTCCTCCGTATTTGTTTACAGAAAAATCAGGGATTAAATCACCTTCATAATTAAATCCGTAAATAACATCTAAAGGTGTTGAGCCATCACCACTTGTATTTCTATTTCCGAAAAATAGCTCATAAACTCCATCGTCGTTGACATCTGCTACAGTAGGGGGAGAATAAGTCCATTCATTAATGGAATAGGGCCATCCAGTTGCATAACTTCCGTCAGATTTCATGACAAAAAATGCGGGATTATCGCCGTGATTGCTACCAACAATTTCCAGTGTTTCATCACCGTCTAAATCTACCAAAATGGGTGACTGATAGGAATAACTCACACCAGTTGCAGTAGAAGGAAAACCGGCTATGGGCTGTCCGGTATCAGAATCAATTACATGCATTTCACCTGAGGAGGTTGAAATAACAACATTCATAACCCCGTCGTTATTAACATCGCCTATGGAAGGCGTAAATGCAGGTGTTCCGGGTAGATCTATTGGCCAGTTGGCATTGTAAGGCGTGCCATCAGGGGTTACAACATGAACTCGGCTTGGACCCGAGGTAATACGTTCACAAAAAACGATTTCCATGATACCGTCACCATCTAAATCTGATACAGCAGGCGCATTGATCATCCAATTGTTATTAAAATTGAGTGGCCAGCCGGGCAGATCTGCTCCGGTAGCCCCGTCAAGCAAATACACGCGTCCGTTTGCCGGCACACCGCCGGTATTTTGAACCACCTCCATAGTTCCGTCGCCGGTAATGTCGGCAACAGTAGGGGGCAAGGTTGCTGTTCCTGTTAAATCTTTCTCCCATAATAAGGCACCGTCCCCATTAATGGCATATAGTTTACTAAACGTTGCAAATAGGATGTCTTCTGTTCCGTCCTGGTCTATATCTGCAATGGTGGCTCCTCTGAAGTTTTTAAAATTAGGATGTGTGGGTCTTCCAAAAGGAAAATTCTCCAATTGTTCAAAATTGTTACCGCTTTTTTGCGTGAGTTCTTGAGGAAGCACAATAGGCTCAGCTGAAACAGCACCGTTTTCTAATAAAATGGCTTTTTGACCTTGTTCCTGCGAGTGAATGAAAGGGGATGCAATTAGGGAAGCTGCTATTAGCAGGTTTGTAATTTGTAATTTCATTTGGTTTTGTTTTTAGAATTAGCTTGCTAAAACTAATTTTTATTTTCAGCAGTGTTTCTTAAGATTGTGTTAAAATACTTTTTCTGCTGTATAAGTATTTGTTATACACTTATTAGAATTTGTTAAAAAAAATGGAGACAGAAATTGAATCAATGTTGTAAATTTGATTCAAAACAAACTACTATGAAAATTTTATTATCTCCGGCAAAATCATTGGATTTAGAATCAAAATTACCTACTACTAAGGCAACGCAGCCGCAATTTTTAGAACAAGCAGAAAAGTTAAATACTGTTTTGGAGAAAAAATCGAAAAAACAACTGAGGGATTTAATGGGAATCAGTGAAAATTTAGCCGAATTGAATTTCCAAAGATATAAGGAATTTCAAACGCCTTTTTCATCCAAAAATGCCCGCCCGGCGGTCTATACTTTTTCTGGAGATGTGCATGTTGGGCTGAATGCCTTTTCAATCAAAAAAAATAAAATTGACACGATGCAAAACAGCCTTAGAATTCTCTCAGGAATGTATGGTGTTTTAAAGCCTTTAGATTTGATGCAGCCCTACAGGCTTGAAATGGGAACCAATTTAAAAGTGAACCGAAAAAACAATTTGTATGAATTTTGGGGGGATCAAATCACAGCACTTCTCAATGAAGAAATACAGGAAAAGGAAATCGTTTTGAACCTTGCCAGTAATGAATATTTCAAAGCAATCAACATCAAAAAATTAAAAGGGGAATTGATCAGTCCTGTATTTAAAGATTTTAAAAACGGAAAACTGAAAGTAATTTCCTTTTTTGCTAAAAAAGCAAGAGGTGCTATGGCACGATTTGCCATAGAAAATGATATAAATTCTTACAAAGAGGTGTTAAAATTTGACTATGAGGGCTATTCTTTCAGTTCAGAAGAAACAAAAGTTGCTGATCAGCCTGTATTTATTAGATAAGAATTGATGTATTTAAAGTGTTGTTTAGTAGTGTTTTACATAAAAAAATTGTAATTTAGATTATTGACCAACCTCTTTTTTACACTCCTATTATGAGTTTTTAAATATTTGTTTAAGAAATATTTGTGATTAAAATTAATTTTTTCTTACATTTGAACTTGTTAATATTTAAAAATTTATTATGAAAAAAACTACTTTATTAATTTTATCGCTCTTGGTTTGGAGTTTTGGGTTTGCCCAGCCTTCAAATGATGATTGCGTAGATGCAATCCCAATTTATTTTGATGCGACTATTTCCGGTACAACTATTGCCGCGACTGGTAGTGGCACAAGCGTCGTTTGTGGTACCACAATGACAGCGCCTGATGTTTGGTACACTTTTACTGACGTCTCTGGCACAGGGTCAATGGTAACTATTGATCTTTGTACAGGTACTTCTTATGACTCTAAGCTCTCTGTTTACTCTGGGTCTTGTGGGTCATTAGTCTGTGTGACTGGTAATGACGATTTTTGTGGACTACAGAGTCAAGTTAGCTTCATGACTGATGGATCGTCTACTTATTATGTGATGGTTCATGGCTTTGGATCAGCAACAGGAAACTTTGACATGACTGTTTCTGGGTTACCTTCTCCAGGATGTTCTTTTGACACACCTCAAGCTATTGAAGATTTTACAACAATAACTTCTGTTATTAGTTATCCTGACACAGGTATCATTGGAGAAGATTCTTTCCAGTTTACTTTTAACAATGTAGACCTTAATCTTCAGCACGATCGTGCATCAGATATGGTGATGACTTTGACTTCACCCGAAGGCACCATGCTTACGTTGTTTGAAAACAACGGAGGTATTGACGGTTTGGATACCCAAGCTAATTTAGTATTTGACGACGCCGGCGCAAGTGTTGGTACCTGGGTTGGAGGTGCACCTGCTGCTTCTTAT